>NZ_SSDO01000456.1:0-14137 GCF_004794395.1 Microbacterium sp. K41
CGCATGGTCGTCGGCGCCGGCCGCGCCTCCGCCACGGTCTGACGACCCGCGACCGGGCGCCGCGGCTGAAGCTCCCAGCCGCGCGCCGATACGATTGAGGCATGGATCTTCTCGTCGTTGGGTCGGGTTTCTTCGGCCTCACCATCGCTGAGCGTGCCGCGGAAGCCGGCCGCAAGGTGACCGTCATCGACCGCCGCCCCCACATCGGCGGCAACGCCTACAGTGAGGCGGAACCCGAGACGGGGATCGAGGTGCACCGCTACGGGGCGCACCTGTTCCACACGTCGAACGCGACCGTGTGGGAGTACGTCAACCGCTTCACCACCTTCACGAACTACGTGCACCGGGTCTACACGACCCACAAGGGAACGGTGTTCCCGATGCCGGTGAACCTGGGCACGATCAACCAGTTCTTCCAGGCGGCCTACACGCCGGACCAGGCGCGGGCTCTGGTGAAGGAGCAGGCGGGGGAGTTCGACGTGAAGTCCGCCGCGAACTTCGAGGAGAAGGGCATCGCGCTCGTCGGCCGTCCGCTGTTCGAGGCGTTCTTCCGCGACTACACCGCCAAGCAGTGGCAGACCGACCCGCAGAAGCTGTCCGGCGACATCATCAGCCGCCTGCCCGTGCGCTACACGTACGACAACCGCTACTTCAACGACACGTGGGAGGGCCTGCCGACCGACGGGTACACCGCGTGGCTCGAGCGCATGGCGGACCACCCCCGCATCGAGGTGAAGCTCGGCGTGGACTACTTCGACGAGGCGCAGCCGCTGAACAAGAGGGCGACCGTCGGCCAGGTGCCCGTGGTCTACACGGGGCCGGTCGACCGCTACTTCGACTACGCGGAGGGCGCCCTGAGCTGGCGCACGCTCGACTTCGAGCAGGAGGTGCTGAACGTCCGCGACTTCCAGGGCACCAGCGTCATGAACTACCCCGACATGGACGTGCCCTACACGCGCATCCACGAGTTCAAGCACTTCCACCCGGAGCGCAAAGACGTCTACGACTCCGACAAGACCGTCATCATGCGCGAGTTCTCCCGCTTCGCCGAGCGCGAGGACGAGCCCTACTACCCGGTGAACACGCCGACCGACCGCGAGGGGCTGCTGGCCTACCGCGAGCTGGCGAGGGGCGAGAAGGACGTGCACTTCGGCGGGCGTCTGGGCACGTACCAGTACCTCGACATGCACATGGCCATCGGGTCGGCGCTGTCGCTCTGGAACAACACTCTCTCCTAGACTCGGAACCGTGAGTCACGCTGCTGTCGGGGCGCCCGGGACGCCCCGGCGCTATCTGCATTCGCTGTGGCTGCTGTCCGCCCGCGACCTGAAGGTGCGGTACGCGACGAGCGCCCTCGGCTACCTGTGGTCGGTGCTCGATCCGCTGGTGATGAGCGCCATCTACTGGTTCGTGTTCACGCAGGTGTTCCATCGGAGCGTGGGTGAGGACCCGTACATCGTGTTCCTCATCGTGGCGCTGCTGCCGTGGGTGTGGTTCAACACCTCGGTGTCGGATTTCACGAGGGCGTTCAAGAAGGATTCGCGTCTCGTGCGCTCGACGGCGATCCCGCGATCGATCTGGGTCAACCGCATCGTGCTGAGCAAGGGCATCGAGTTCCTGTTCTCGATCCCCGTGCTGGTGCTGTTCGCGGTGTTCAGCGGAGCCACGGTGAACGTGATGCTGCTGTGGTTCCCGGTCGCGCTCCTCCTGCAGATCATGCTGCTGGTCGGGCTCGGTCTGCTGGTCGCGCCGCTGTGCGTGCTGTACACGGATCTGGAGCGGACGACGGCGCTGATCCTCCGCGCGCTGTTCTACGCCTCGCCCGTCATCTACAGCTTCGAAGACCTCCCGGCGCCCTTCGACGTGATCGGGGCGTTCAACCCGCTCGCCGGGATCTTCACGCTCTACCGCGTGGGCTTCTTCCCCGATCTGTGGGACCCGATGCCGGTGATCGTGAGCGTCGTGATGTGCGTGGTCATCCTGGCGCTCGGCGTGTGGACGTTCCGGAGCCTCGAGCGCCCGGTGCTGAAGGAACTGTGATGTCTGCGGCTGCACGCGTGCTCATCGCTGAGCTCGACGCGCCCGCCCAGGCGGCGCTCTTCGACGGGGCTGCCGATGCGCGGGAGGCGATCACCGAGCTGACGGGGATGCTCCGGATCGGCATGCTCGTCTCCAGCGAGATCCTGGTGACCGACGCCATGCTGCTCGACGGGGCGTACTTCCTGACGCTGGGTCCGGACGGTGTCATGCGGGAGCTCGGCGCGACGCCGGGACGGTATCCCCTCACGATCACGGGCGTGCACCCGACGCTGCGCGAAGGTCTGGATGCTCGGCTCGCGAACGACGCGTTCCACTGGTCGCTTCCCGCTCTGCGCGGTGCGGTCGGGATTCCGGCGGAGGTCCGCCGCGGGTGGGACGAATGGCTGCGGTTCGTCGAGACGGGGATCATCCGGTACGAGCAGCAGACGGGTGGCGACGCACCCTTGCGCACGGGCACGCCGCCGGCCTCGTCGCCGGAGGCGCTGCGCGTGATCGCCGACGCGCGACTCGACGAGGTGCGGTTCCGCAGCGTGGCGTGGCAGCGCATCGAGGCGCTCCCGCTCGCGGAGGCCGATCGGGAGGCGGTGCGTCGCTGGTGGGGCGACGCGTACCTGCGCATGATCGCGGAGAACGCGGGAGCGGACTGGGTGACGTTCGGCGCCGAGGCCGACGGGCACCTCGCTCGCGCCGCGCACGACGTGGAGCTGCCGCTGTCGACGACGCTGGTCGCGTGGGCGCGGGAGTCCACCCCCGCCACGATCGCGGTCGCCTGGGACGCCTCTCATCGTCAGCGGCACCGCCTGCGCGAGCGGCCGACGTGGTCGCGCATGCGCGGGCTCGCTTTTGCGGCCACCCAGGTGACGGCCGTGTCGTCGCGGGGCTTCGTGCTGCTGACGTCGATCGCGAAGCTCGTCATCGCGCTCTGCGTGGTCGCCCTCGCCGTGCCCGGCCTCGGGCTCGGCTCCGTGGACAACGTCTGGACCTGGGTGGCCTTCGTCGGCGCCATCGCCACGACCGTGCCCTTCGACTCGCTCGGTGCCCTCCGGGAGCTTCTCGTCCGCGATCCGCAGGCACGGTTCGTCCTGCACAGGGGAGCGCGCTCATGACCGATGGATTCACCCCGGTGTACGCGAGCTCCGACGGGCTCCCGGTGCGGCTCGAGGCCGCCGCGCGGCGCGCCGCCGACGGGTCCGCCTACACGCACCACCGCCTCGTCGTCTCCGACGGGCGAGCAGGAGCGGTGATCGTGGCCCGCGACGCGGATCGGCTGCTGCTCGTGCTGAGCGCCCGGGAAGCCGCGGGGGCCGAGCTCTGGGAGCTCCCTCGCGGGGCCGGCGAAGCCGGTGAGACGGCCGTCGAGACCGCCCTCAGAGAGCTGCGGGAGGAGACCGGCCTGCGCGGCCGCGACCCGCAGGTGCTGGGAACGTACGTGACCGACTCGTCGATCTTCCCTCAGGAGGTCGCTGTCGTGGAGTGCCGCATCGACCAGGACGCGCCGGCGACCGTGCCGGACGGGGAAGTCTCCGACCGGCGCTGGCTGCCGCTCGCGGAACTGGCGCATGCCGTGCAGGACGGGACGATCCGTGATGCCCACACGCTCGCGGCCATCGCCGTCCTCTCATCGAGGGGGGAGCTGTGATGTCCGCGGCAATCGAGGTACAGGGGCTCGGCGTCCGTTTCCGCCGCAACCGGAGGGGGCGGCGCAGCTTCAAGGACCTGTTCAGCGGGGCATCGCGCCGTTCGCGCCCCGGCGAGTTCTGGGCGTTGCGCGACGTCTCGTTCACGGTGCAGCCGGGGGAGTCGATCGGTGTGGTCGGCCGCAACGGACAGGGGAAGTCGACGCTGCTGCGCCTGGTCGCCGGCGTGCTGCTCCCCGATGAGGGGTCGGTGAATGTCAACGGAGGCGTGGCGCCGCTCATCGAGATCACCGGCGGTTTCGTCGGCGATCTGACGGTGCGGGAGAACGTGCGTCTCACCGCGGGTCTCCACGGCATGTCGCGCGACGAGGTCTCGCGCCGCTACGACGACATCATCGCGTTCGCCGAGCTCGCCGGCTTCGAGGAGACGCCCTACAAGCACCTCTCCAACGGCATGAAGGTGCGGCTGGCGTTCTCTGTCGTATCGCAGCTCGACGAGCCGATCCTCCTTGTCGACGAGGTCCTCGCCGTCGGTGACAAGGCGTTCCGCGACAAGTGCTACAAGCGCATCGACGAGCTGCTCGCGGAGGGGCGCACGCTGTTCTTCGTGAGCCACAACGAGCGCGACCTGCGCCGGTTCTGCACGCGCGGGCTGTACCTCGACAAGGGCGCGCTCGCGCTGGACGCACCGATCGGCGAGGTGCTCGATCGCTACAACGCCGACTACGCGGTCTGAGCCGCCACGCCCGCACGGTCGGGGCGAGGTCGCCGGGGCTCAGAGGCCGACGAGGCTCCGCAGGCTCTGCGCCGCCGTGCGCGCGGCATCGACCGCGCCGGCGGTGTTCCCGCCGTCGGTGATCGCCGTCCGCAGCTCGCTGAGCCGCTGCGTGTACGAGGCGGTGCCGTCGCGCCAGCTGTCCGCGATCGACGACGGTGCCGGGAGGTCGGACAGGCGTCGCGCGTCTTCCTGCAGCGTGTCCACCACGGGCAGCGCGTCCTGACCACTCGCGCCCGCGACGATGTCGAGGCCGCGCAGCGCGTCGGCCAGCGGCCCGGAGACCTGTCCGCGGAAAGCCTCCACGGTGGGGTCGACGACCGGCGGCTGCGTCACGATCGGCGTCTGGCTCGGCTGCGGGCCCGCCGTCGGCGTGGCCGTGGGCGTCGGGGTCGCGGTCGGCGTGGGGGTCGAGGTCGGCGAGGGCGAGGCGCTCGGTCCCGGCGTCGGGCCGTCTCCGCGAGGCAGGAGGAAGAACAGCAGGGCACCGATGATCGCGAGGGCGAGCACCGAGAGGCCGACGATCAGCCACACCCGCCCCTTGCGCTCGGGGGTGGGCGGAAGCGGGGCCCAGCGGAGCTCCGGCTGCGGTTCCTGCGGATCGGTCACGTCATGCCTCCAGAGGGGTCATCGGCTGCCACGACCGGTCGCGGCCCACGCGGCCGCCGTCGCGGATCCCGCGGAACAGGTTGCTCGTGCCCCGCACCGTGCGCTCGACGAAGACGAGCCGGATGAGCTCCTTCGCGAACGTCGCCGCGGTGCCGAGGCCGAACAGCACAGGGTTGTACACGCCGTGGACGCGGTAGTACTGCTTGATGAAGCCGCGGTTGCGCATGATGTAGTACCGGTAGGCGTTGCTCGACGCGTTCATGTGCCGGATGCCCATGTCCCACTGCTTGATCTCGCGCGTGCGACGCAGCACGAACTCGTCCACGATGACCGCCGTGGTCAGGCGCGAAGCCAGCCAGCCGTACATCTGGTCGTCCCAGTAGATGAAGAACCGCGGGTCGGGGAGCCCGATCTGCTGCACGATCGAGCGGTGGATGAACATGCCCTCGAAGCAGCCGCTGTTCATGTGCTTGTAGCCCGACTCGTCGAAGCCGGCCGGGGCGAACGGGATCGGGATGCCCATGCGCTCCGCGATGCGGTACTGCCAGTAGAACTCGCTGCCGTCGTAGTCGTACCGGCGGCCCTGGATGCTCTTGAAGCGCGGCGCCCAGCGGCCCATCCTGGCCAGGCCGTCCGGCAGCACCTCCACGTCGTCGTCCATCATCCAGATCCACTCGGACCCGAGCTCGTACGCGGTGCGCATGCCCTCGCTGAAGCCTCCGGACCCGCCCGTGTTCGTCTGCAGGCGCCGGTACACGATCTCGGTGCCGATGTCGTCGCGGAACGACTCGACCACGTCGGTGGTGTCGTCGGCCGACGCGTTGTCGATGATGACCACGCGGCCCGGCTTCGGGTCCATCGCGGTGATGCTGGTGAGCAGCCCGGACAACAGGTGCGAACGGTTGAAGGTGACGATGACGATGGTCGCTGCGGTGGGGTCGAATGCAGCGGGGGCCGCGGTCATGCCTTCTCCTCGAAGATCTGCTGCCAGGACTGGGGGGAGACGAGATCGGGCATCGCCTCGCGGTAGCGCGCCCGCAGCTCCGGCCACCGGCGCCGGAGCTCGGCGTGCAGCCGGACGCTCTCGCGCAGCATGCGGCGGTACTGGCGGCGGTCGCGCGTGTAGATGTTCTTTCCGGAGCCGTCGGCCGTGCTCACCAGCACGCTGTCGAAGGAGGGGACGCGCCACCACTGGGCGTCCTCCTTGCCGAACTCGGCCTCCGGCTGCACGACGTTCGCCGGGTGCGGACGGTGCATCCAGTGCGACACCAGCGTGGTCAGCGTGAACCAGCGCAGCCGCAGACCGGTCGGGTTGTCGAGGTCGTTCTTCGACACCTGCTTGTACACCTGGCGCCCGCGACGCGAGTAGAGCACGCGCGACGGGTCGCGGTGCACCACGGTCTCGGGGAACTCGGCGGCGAGGGCCCGCGCGGCGGGCATCGCGGTACGGATGTTCCGGCGCATGTGCTCCGGCCCCGACAGCACGTCGCGCAGCGCCCTGGCACGGAGGGCGACCGGATAGTACTGCATCATCATCAGGTGCTTGAGGTCGACGCGCCGGCTGTGCCGGAGCAGGCGACCTCCGTGCGGGACCTCCGAGTGCAGGAGCCCGGCGACGATGCGGTTCCTGGCATGGAAGTAGGCCTGCCAGTCGATCGTGTCGTCCTTATTCACCCAGGAGACGTGCCACAGGGCGACGCCCGGCATCGAGACGGTGGGGAATCCGGCCGCCCCGGCGCGCAGGCAGAACTCCGCGTCGTCCCATTTGATGAACGCGGGGAGGGCGAGGCCGACCGCACGGACCGCCTCGACCGGGATGAGGCACATCCACCAGCCGTTGTAGTCGGCGTCCATGCGCATGTGCAGCAGCGTCGACTGGCGCAGGTTCGACACCCCGAAGTCGTGCGGCATCTGCTCCTGGTACAGGTTGCGCCACATGAACGGCGCCTGGTCGACCACCTCGGCCCACCCGTGCAGCTTGGGCCGGTCGAGCAGATCGAACATGTGGCCGCCCACCAGCACGGGCGTGGTCGCGTACTGTCCGAACACGATCGACCGGCGCAGCGACTCCGGCTCCAGGCGCACGTCGTCGTCGAGCAGCTGCACGAAGTCGCTCTCCGGGCGCTGCAGCGTCTCGTGCATCGCCCTGGCGAAGCCGCCGGAGCCGCCCAGGTTCGGCTGCCGGATCACCTGCAGGGTCTCGCCGAGGCGTTCGGCGACGTCGTCGTAGCCGTCCTGCTCCTGGACCAGCTGCGTGCCCTGGTCGACGAGGAAGATGCGGTCGACGAACTCGAGGGCATCGGGCGAGGCGGCCAGGGCGCGCAGCGTCTCGACGCAGTAGTCCGGCTTGTTGAACGTGGTGATCCCGAGCGAGGCCTTGCCGGTGCGGGCCGGCTCGTGCTCGGTGGTCCACTCGGCGCCCTCCAGCACGGCAGGCTTCTCGTCGGCGACCACGTCGAACCAGATCCATCCGCCGTCGCTGTACTGCGTCAGCGCCAGGTCGAACGACGTCGTGGCCTCTCCGGTGACCTCGCGTGTGGCGACCCGCTGGCGCACGCCGCTGCCGTTCGAGCGGTAGACGAGGATCGTGGCGGGTCCGGTCGTGCGGACCGTGAGCTGCACCTCGCGCACGCTCGTCCAGTGCTGCCAGTACGACGCGGGGAAGGCGTTGAAGTAGGTGCCGAGGGAGACGCGGCGGCCGGCGACGATGCGCGCACGGTGACGGCCGAGGATGTTGCCCAGGTGCGCCCTGTTGGACACCCGGACGGGCTCGTTCTCGATCACGGACCAGGTCTCGGGGTCGGCGTAGAGCGGGAGCAGGTCGGGGTCGCGATCGAGCGGGAAGACGACATTCTGAAGGACGTGGGCCACAGGGAGGTTCTCCGATGTTGGTGTCGCGGGACGCCGCCGGTGGGCAGCGCGCGACTCGACGAGCAGTGAGTAGCCTACCGTTCGTCACCTCGGGATCCGCGGAGAGCCTCCCCGGTCGCGCCCAGCCCGCCTGGTTAGACTGACCGCGATGAAGGTACTGATCACCGGCGGCGCCGGCTACATCGGATCGACCGTGGCGACGGCATGCATCGAGGCCGGGATCGAGGTCGTCGTGCTCGACGACCTCTCCAAGGGGCTCGAGGTGTTCGGCGACGGACGCAACCTCTACGTCGGCGACATCGCCGATCACGCGGTGCTGGACCGGCTGCTGGCCGACCACCCCGACATCGACGCCGTCGTCCACTGCGCGGCGCGCGTGGTCGTGCCGGAGTCGGTCGCCGACCCCCTGGGCTACTACGACAGCAACGTGGGCAAGACGATCGTGCTGCTGCAGCGGCTGCGCGACGCGGGTGTCCCGCGCGTCGTGTTCAGCTCCTCGGCCTCGGTGTACGCGGGGGAGTCGGGTGACGGCGTCGACGAGAGCGGTGCCCTGGCGCCCGCGAGCCCCTACGCGACCACCAAGGCCATGGTGGAGCAGATCCTCGCCGACGCAGCGGCCGCCGGCGACTTCCGGGCGATCGCGCTGCGCTACTTCAACCCGATCGGCGCCGACCCCCGCCTGCGCACGGGGCTGCAGAACCCCACGCCCTCGCACGCGCTGGGCAAGATCATGCAGGCGCACGCCTCGGGCGAGCCCTTCACCATCACCGGCACCGACTGGGCCACGCGCGACGGCTCCGGGCTGCGCGACTACGTGCACGTCTGGGACCTGGCTCTCGCGCACGTCGCCGCGGTGCAGCGGTTCGACCGCGTGGCCACGCCCGACGAGCCGTACCAGGTGATCAACCTGGGCACGGGCGACGGCGTCACGGTGCGCGAGCTCGTGCAGGCGTTCGAGCGGGTCACGGGCGAGGTGCTGCCGGTGGTCGAGACGGGCCGACGCCCGGGCGACCAGGCGGGTGCGTACGCGATCGTCGACCGTGCCGCCGCGGTGCTGGACTGGCGCGCCGAGCGCTCGGTCGACGACGGTGTGCGCGATGCACTGGCCTGGTCGGAGAAGCTCCGCTCGCTGCGCTGACTTCCGGCGCGGACCCTAGCCCTGGGGGCGGAGGGTCGGGATGGCCCCGGTGTGCGCGGCGTCGATGTTCTCGCGCCACGAGCGGGACTGCCCGGCGCGCAGGGCGCACAGCACGAGCAGGAACCAGCCGGCACCCACCAGCGTGAAGCTCTCGAACATCGAATCGACGGCGAGCGTCACGAGCGTGATCGGCGTCCACGCGTAGACCACGGATCGGCGCACGCTCGCCACCAGCCAGGAGCGGATGAGGGCGACTCCTCCCAGCAGCAGGAACAGCACGAGGCCGGCCGTGCCGAGCTGCAGCAGCACATCGAAGAACGCGTTCAGCGCGCTCTGGTGGTGCTCGCCCAGCTGGAAGTTGATGAACGTGAACGGATACTCCCCGCGAGCCCAGTCGCCGAACCAGCCCCACCCCGTGATCGGCTTGATCGACACGAAGTCGAGGATCATGTTCCACAGGGTCGCCCGCATCGAGAAATCGGAGCCGGCGTCCAGCAGCGCGATGATCTGGTGCCGCAGCGCGAACGCCACCGCCAGGGCGAGGGCGACCAGCGCCCCGAGGCCCCACTGGACCATGGTGCGACGCGCGGGGGAGGTGTGCCGCACGATCGTGAGCGCCACCGTCACGATGCCGACCGCCACCGCCAGGACGAGCACCGTCGGCGAGGAGGACAGGAACGCCAGCCCGCCGGCGAGGGCGATCGACACGACCGCGAGCGGCGGGTCCACCGACTGCGTGCGCCACTCGATCACGAAGGTGATCAGCGCGATCACGGCGATGAACCCGAGCATGTTGCGGCTGCCGAAGACGCCCTGCACCGGTCCGCCGAGCGCGAGGTCGCCCTGCACGCCGAGGAACGAGAACGGGATGTCGAGCAGCACGCCGGACAGGATCTCCACGCCCAGCGAGAGGGTCAGGAGCACCCGCAGCGCGTCGCCGAGCGCCCGCACGGTCTGGAGGGTGTCGCGGATGTGGCCGACCGTGATGGCGAGGAACGCGAAGCCCAGCAGGGAGAGCCAGCCGAAGAACGTGTCCGAACGATCGGTCGTCCACACCAGGCTCACCAGTGCCCAGCCGAGGAACGCGATCAGCGACGAGGGCGCGAGGCGCAGCAGCGACAGCTCCTCGCGGCGCACCCAGAGGATCGCGGCCCCCAGCACGCAGAGCAGCGTGACGATCGTGGCGAGGGTGACGGGAGACGTCATCCGCTCGATCAGGAACGAGCCGAACACCGCCAGCAGCACCGCGAGCGTGAAGGCCCGCGCGAACTCCGCCGACCCGAGGAGCCGGGTGATCGTGCGACCCGGCGTCACGGCACCCGCCGCTGCGTCGTCCCGCGCTCGAACACGAGGTCGCGCTCACCCACGCCCACGAGCGGCACTGACTTCAGCTTGAACGACAACAGGACCAGCAGCAGCCAGCCCCACAGCATGATCGGCGTGGACTCGGTCAGGCCCTGCACGAGCAGCACGACGGTGTAGAGGCTCGGCAGCAGGGTGATCGGCGAGAACGGTCGGTGCGCGTCGAGGTCCCACCGCGGACGGTCGACCGCGAAGAACCAGGAGCGCCACAGCAGGCTGCCGTAGGCGACGGCCATCAGCACCACGCCGAGCACGCCCAGCTGCAGCAGCACGTCGAGCCACATGTTGTGCGCGTGGAACACGGTGATGCCGTGGTCGACGATCCAGTGGTCGAACGCGGGATCGCTCGGCACCCATGGGCTGGAGAAGCCGTTGCCGAACAGGGGGTGCTCGCCCGCGCGCTCCAGGACCTTGGTCCAGATCTTCTCCGAGCGCCCGGTCAGGTCGGCGCTGCGGCCGAGGAGCGACAGCAGGGGCCCGCGCAGCAGCCAGACGGCGGCCCCGACGATCACGGTCGAGCCGATGGCGACGACGTACACGCGCGTGCGGGCGCTCGGGGTCGACGCCCGCCGCATGACCAGTGCCACCACCAGCACCACGACAGCGGCGCCCGCGCACACCAGCGCCGTGGCGGAGGAGGTGCGCAGCAGGAAGTAGGCCGCGAGGATCATCCACAGCGCGAGGGTCGTGCGCCACCGTGCCCGTGCCGCGAACAGCACGCCGAACGTGATGAGAGCGAACAGGGACACGATCGCGAGCAGGTTCGCGTTGCCCACGATGCCCTGGATGCGGCCACCGTCGAAGAGGTTGTCGCGCACCCAGTACCACTGCGGGTCGATCTCGCCGTCCGGCACGTCGACGAAGTTCGGCAGCAGGGGGCCGTGCAGCACGAGGGACACCCACAGCTCTAGGGCGAGCGACAGTCCGAGGATCCACTTGAAGGCGGAGGACAGCGCGCGCACGATCTCGTGCCAGGTGAGCACGTGCGCGATGAACAGGCCGTTCACGGTGACCGCGGCGAGCAGCAGCCCGGTCGCGATCGTCGGCCCGCGCCACTGCGACCATGCCACGGACACCAGCGCGAGTGCGGTGTAGCCCAGCGCGGCCCACGGCAGGCGTCGCCAGCGGAAGGGCTGCGGGCGACGACGCGCGAGCATCGGGATGCCGATCGCGAGGGTCGCGACGGTGAACAGCGCCAGCACGGCGGCGGCGCCGACCACGCCGAGCAGGTTGTAGACGGCGGAGTGCGCGAAGGCCACGAAGAGCACGAGGATGACGTACCCGCGCAGCAGCAGGTGCCCCGTCGACTCGCGCTCCGGCGCGGTGGGAAGGGGGGCCACCGGGTGCTTGGTGTACTGGGCCATCGCGTTCAGGCTACCGCGAGGGACGCGCGGCGATCCTGAGCGCCGCAGCGGGGCTCTACGCTGGGGGCATGCTGCTCGAGCTCACGAACGCCCCCCGCGACTACGCCTGGGGATCCGAGACCCTGCTGGCCGATCTGGAGGGGCGCACCCCGACGGGCGCACCGGAGGCCGAGGTGTGGTTCGGCGACCACCCCGGCGACCCGGCGGAGGTCGTGGGCGACGGCACGCTCGACCGCGTCACGGGCGGCACCCTTCCCTACCTGCTGAAGCTGCTCGCAGCCGGGAGCCCGCTGTCGATCCAGGTGCACCCGACGATCGAGCAGGCGAAGGCCGGGTGGGCGAAGGAGAGCGCACGGCCCCTCGACGACCCCGAGCGCAACTACCGGGACGACAACCACAAGCCCGAGCTCATCGTCGCGCTGAGCGAGCGCTTCGAGTCGCTGAGCGGACTGCGCCCCGTCGCCGAGTCGCTCCGGCTCCTCGACACGCTCGCGCCGGGACCGGGGGTTTCCCGGCTCCGGGAGCTCCTCCAGCAGGAGTCCGACCCGCTGGGCTCCGCGATCGGCTGGCTGCTCGGCGGCGACGCCCAGGCGGAGGTCGACGAGATCACGGCCGCCGTGATCGCCGCGGCCGCGGGCGAGGCGGGGGAGTGGACCGAGACGGTGCGAGCGGTCGCCGGTATCGCGGGGCACTACCCCGGCGACCCCGGCGTGGTGGTGGCGCTGCTGATGAACCACGTCGTGCTGCGCCGCGGTGAGGGCGTGTTCCTGCGGGCCGGGCTGCTTCACGCCTATCTCTCCGGTCTCGGTGTGGAGATCATGGCGGCGAGCGACAACGTGCTGCGCGGCGGACTGACCCCGAAGCGCATCGACGTCGCCGAGCTGCTGCACATCCTCGACACGACGACGGGCGAGGTGCCGGTGCTGCGTCCGCAGGACGGCCAGGCGATCACCGAGTACCCGGTGCCCGTGCCGGACTTCGCGCTGCGGCGGGTCGCGCTGGACGGCGAGCCGGTGACGCTCGCGGTGGACGGCCCGACGATGGTGCTCGCGACCTCGGGGGCGGTGCGGGTGGCCACGGCGACGGGGGAGGAGCTCACGGCGGCGGTCGGCACGGCGGTGTTCGCGGACGCCGAGGAGCGCACGCTCACCCTCGGTGGTGCGGGCGAGGCGTTCGTGGCGACGCCCGGGCGCTGACACGACCGCGACACGCCGACGGGCGTCCATGAACCTTCAAGAATCCGTTGAGGGTTTACGATCCGCGACTTGACCCGAGCGAATCACACCGGTGTAATTAGGTGAGCACGGCCCGCCAGGGGGGCGGTTTTTGAAGGGTTGGAGGTCGACATGACGGGTTACCGTTCCGATGTGCCGGAGAACTGGTTCGTCGATCCGGTCAACCTCGGTGTTCCCGGGGTTCGCCGGTCCGACCCGGACGACGACAACGCCCTCGCCTGGCAGAGCGACGCGCTCTGCTCGCAGACCGACCCGGAGGCCTTCTTCCCCGAGAAGGGCGGCTCGACGCGCGACGCCAAGCGCATCTGCACCGCGTGCGACGTCCGTGGCGAATGCCTCGAATACGCGCTGAGCAACGACGAGCGCTTCGGCATCTGGGGCGGTCTCTCCGAGCGCGAGCGCCGCAAGCTCAAGCGCCGCGCCAGCTGAGGCGACCACGCCGCGCGGCTTCGCGGGCGCGCCGGGGTCCCTGACCCGACGCCGACGATCGCGCGCATAGGCTGACCACGTCATGCCAGCCCGAGTTCACGCCATCATCGTCGCGCGCCCCGGCCCCTCGGCCCGCGCGCAGCTGCTCCGCACACTCGACGCCGTGCGATCCCAGACGCTCGCCCCCGACGCCGTCACGCTCGTCCTGTGCGGTGATGCGGCGACCGCTCGCGAGAGCGAAGCCGTCGCGAACACGGTGGAGGGCATCATCGAGGCGCGGCCGTCGACCTCGTTCGCGGAGGCGATCGATCTCGCCAGGCCTCGGGTGCCGGAGGGGTCTGCGATCTGGCTGCTGGCCCAGGACACCGCCCCCCACCCGCGGGCGCTCGAACGACTCGTCGGCACGCTGGAGCGCTCGCCGTCCGCCGCGATCGTCGCCCCCAAGGTCGTGGCCACCGACAACGACCGGGAGATCGTGTCTCTCGGTGTGAGCATGACCGCGCTCGGCCGATCGGTCGAGCTCGCCGCCGGGGAGCTCGACCAGGGCCAGCACGACCGCATGGACGATGCGCTCGGCGCCGACATCCGCGGCCTGCTGATCCGCGGGGAGGTGCGCGACGCGCTGCGGCCCGACCCGGCACTCGCGGGCGCCGACGAAGGACTCGACCTCGGGGTGC
>NZ_SSDO01000457.1:0-2642 GCF_004794395.1 Microbacterium sp. K41
CGCCGCGCAGGCCGCGATGTACCACACCGACCCCGCCGACGCGGCTGCGCGCATCGTCCGCGCCACCGAGCGCCGAGCCGCCCGCACGATGGTCGGACGGGAGGCACGACTGATCGACGCGCTCGTGCGGCTCGCCCCGACCGCCTACTGGCGGGCCCTGCGCCGGCCGCTGCGTGCCGCGATCGACACCAGGACCCCGGTCGGCTGAGCGGAGCCTCAGCGCACCGCGCCCACCCAGATGCCCGACGCCCAGGCCTGCTGTTCGCCGTTGCAGCCGACCGATCCGGGGAAGCCGCGCACCACGGCCATGCAGTTGGCGAGGAACTCCGGGTCGTTGCCGAACAGCGCCCCGTAGGAGCCCGACGAGGTGAGGGCGCCCCACACGCGGAACTGATAGATGTGCGCCAGCTCGTGCGCCATCGCCCAGTTCAGGCGGCCGGTGCTCCAGTCCGCGATGTCGGCGCGGTACTTGATGTACCCGTTGCTGTTCGCGCACGCAGGGGCGTTGCCGCCGGCGCACGATGACGACTCGTACAGCCCCACGCCGCCACCGCCCACGCGGTCGAGGGCGGCGCGCACGCGCGCGTAGCCGTCCGGCCCGCTCGTGCTCCAGGCGGGGCCGCCCGGGCCCGGGTTCTGCGCGGCCTGCCACGACGCGACCTCGGTGCCGATCTTGGCCGTGATCGCATGGATCGTGGCCGTGGCCGCGACCACCGTGGCGGGGTCGTCGTCTTCGGCGAGCACGGTCTGCTGCACCGACAGCGCCGAAGCGCGATGCGTGGCCGTGTCGACCTTGCCGTCGGCGCCCTGCAGGGCGGTGTTCAGCGCCGCGAGCTCGGTGAGGAACGCCGGGCGCACCTCCAGCACCGCTGCCCGATCGGACGTCGTCTGCTCGGCGCCTTCGATCGAGGCGGCCAGATAGTCGGTGCGCTGGGTGGCATCGCGGTACTGCCCGGTGAGGGCGCGCAGTTCGGCGATCGCGTCGAGCCGCTCGTGCTCCAGTGCGTCGGCGCGGGCGAGCACGCCGACGGCGAGCAGCACGGCGGCAGACAGGGTGACCGCGAGCACGCGCCGGATCACTTCAGGAACCCCGTGGTGTCGGCGATCTTCGCATCCTGCTCCGCGATCTGCGCACGCAGGGCCGTGAGCTGCGCGGCCAGCTCCAGGTTGTCTCCGCGCGACGCCTTCAGCGCCTCCTCCACGCGCGCGATCTCCGCCTTCACCGCGGCGACGGAGGCGGCGCGCTCCTGATCGGCGACGACCACGAGCGCGGCACCGCCCAGCAGCAGCAGGCCCCCGATGACGACAGCAAGACGGCGCATCCCGCTCCCCAGACAGCGACAGTGACCGGACCGGTTCCGACCGCACCAATATACAGCCGCGGTCCCGCGCTTCGTGGGCCGGTCGCGCGACGGATCAGAGTGCGACGTCGGCGCGGAACAGCCGCCGCTCGGCGGCCGCCTGCCCGCTGGCCAGGTGCGCGGGCAGAAGCGTGCGCAGCCGTTCGACGTCGCGCGCGGCGACGGCTTCCAGGATCACCCGGTGCTCCTCGGCCATCGCGACCAGGTCGTCGTGCTGCCCGAACAGCCAGCGCAGCCGGGTGAGGAACACCGCGATGAGCTCGCCGAGCATCTCGTTCCCGGCCAGGTCCACCGCGACCTCGTGGAACTCGGCGGCCGTGCGGCGCGCGGTCTCCGCGTCACCGTCTCGGGCCGCCGCCGCCTCCCGCTCATACGTGTGACGCAGCCGGGCGAGGCCGACCTCGTCGTGACGCTCCGCCGCGAACACGAAGATGAGGGTCTCGATGGCCTCTCGCACCTCGGCGAACGCGCGGATGTCGTCGTGCGTGAACTCCCGCACCACCGCCCACGAACGCGGTCGAGCGGTCACGACGCCCTCCGCGACCAGGGTACGGATGGCCTCGCGGACGGGAAGCCGCGAGACGTGCAGCTCGGCCGCGATGTCGCGTTCCACGAGCCGGGCGCCGGGGGGTCGCCGGCCCAGCACGATGTCGTCGCGCAGGATCCTCGTGACCCTGACCGACTCGAGCTCGCCGCCCGCCCCCATAGCCCCCGCCATCCGGGCATTGTCCCACCCCGGCCGGGGTTCCTCAACTTTTGGTATCCCAGCCGGGGTGGACGGACTCGCCCGCGGCGACTCAGGGCAGGCGGTTCGCCTTCGCCAGGTTCGCCGTCAGCTCCTCGGCGTTCTGGCGCGTGACGTACGCGGGACGGTCGCGCTCGACCCGCCACGACTCGCTCAGCGGGCCGATGTTCACGGTGTCGAAGCCCGCCTGGTCGTAGAACCGGGTCACGAACGCCACCGCCTCGGCGTCGTCACCCGCGGTCGCCAGCGCGCGACGGTCCGGGGTGCCGGCCGGGGTGCCGCCGGTCGTGATGTCGCTCGCGTAGATGTGGTTGAACGCCTTGGCGATCTTCGAGGTCGGCAGCTGCTGCTGCAGCAGCTCGGACGTGGTCGTCTCGCCCCGGTCGAGAGCCTCGATGTGACCGTCACGCTCGAAGTAGTAGTTGTTGGTGTCGAGCACGATCTTGCCCGCCAGCTGCTCGGTCGGCAGCTGGTCGATCGCGTGCAGCGGCACGGTCACCACCGCCACGTCGGCGGCCGCCGCCGCCTCCTCCGCG
>NZ_SSDO01000458.1:0-11053 GCF_004794395.1 Microbacterium sp. K41
CGCCGGCCGCCCCCACGAAGCCCTCCTCGTCGTCGCGCCCGTCGTCCGGCCCCGCGACCGTGGCGACCGCGAAGCGTCTGGTCATCACGTCGGGGCCGAAGGCGGGGCTGGAGCTTCCGCTCGGCGCCGACTCGATGACGATCGGCCGCTCCAGCGAGTCCGCCCTCGTCATCCGCGACGATTACACCTCCAGCCACCACGCCCGCCTTCTCCTGCGCGGGGACACGTGGGCGATCCAGGACCTCGACTCCACGAACGGCACCTTCGTCGCCGGGCAGCGCGTGACCGGGGGACCGGTCGCCCTCAGCCTCGGCACCCCCGTCAAGGTGGGCGCCACGACGTTCGAGCTGAGGGCCTGACGCCGGCATGGTCTTCGAGGGCTCGAGCGTCGCGATCTCCCACACCGGGAAGGTCCGCTCCAACAACCAGGACTCCGGGTACTCCGGGGCGAACCTGTTCGTCGTCGCCGACGGCATGGGCGGTCACGCCGGTGGAGACGTCGCCTCGAGCATCGCGATCCAGCGCCTGGAGCCCCTGGACCAGCCCTACTCCTCGACGGAGGATGCGCAGGCCGCGCTGCAGGCCGCCGCGACGACCGCCGCGGGCGACCTGATCCGTGCGGCGAAGGACCGACCGGAGCTCGCGGGCCTCGGCACCACGCTCAGCGCGATCATCATGGTCGACGAGTACGCGGTGATCGGGCACATCGGCGACTCGCGCATCTATCTCTACCGTGACGACGCGCTCACGCAGATCACGGCCGACCACACGTTCGTGCAGCGCCTGGTCGACTCCGGTCGCATCACGCCGGAGGAGGCCCGCTACCACCCTCGCCGCTCGGTGCTCATGCGGGTGCTCAGCGACATGGACTCCGACCCCGAGCTCGACATGTTCGTCATGCACACGCAGCCCGGCGACCGGTGGCTGCTGTGCTCCGACGGGCTGTCCGGTGTGGTCGACGAGGCGCGGATCCTCAAGGCCATGCAGCTGGGGCTCGCACCGGGCCGCACGGCCGACAACCTCCTCAAGCAGGCGCTCGACGGTGGCGCGCCCGACAACGTCACGATCGTGCTGGTCGACGTGGGCGGGCAGCATCCCATCCACTCGGGCACCGCGACGATCGTCGGCGCCGCCTCCAACCCGTCCGGTGTGTACGTGCCGCCGGTGCGCGCACCGCGCAGCAACTGGCTGCACCCGGTGCGTCAGGCCGCGAACGAACCGAGCCACTTCGAGCCGGCGCCCGAGTACCTGGAGGAGCTGATCGAGGAGGACCGGCGCCGTGCCAAACGCCGCCGCCTCGGCTGGATCGCCGGAGTGCTCGTGGTGATCGCGATGCTGGCCTTCGCGGCCTTCGCCGCCTACAGCTGGACGCAGACGCGGTACTTCATCGGCGCCGACGACGACAGCGTGGTGATCTTCCAGGGCGTGCAGCAGAACATCGGCCCGATCACGCTGTCCACCCCGGTGGAGGACACCGACATCCTCCTCGCCGACCTGCCGCCGTATCAGCGGGCCTCGGTCGAGCGCACGATCTCGGCCCGCTCGCTGTCCGACGCGATGGCTATCGTCGACCGGCTGCGCACGGGCGCCGAGGCGAACGTGATCGAGCAGACCCCGCTGCCCACGCCGGCGCCCACCCCGAGCGACACTCCGGCGGGGGGTGACGGATGAGCACCGACGTGCAGGCCGACACCACCGTCATCAAGGCCCTGCGGCGCCTGCGCATGCCGCAGACGCAGCGCAACCGGGAGTTCTGGCTGCTCCTGTTAGCGTGCGCCATCAGCGGCGCCGCGCTGACCCTCGTGCAGCTGGGCGCGCTGGGCGTGATCGACCCGATGATCCTGGCGATCGGCGGCGGTCTGGCCGTGCTGGCGTTCGCCCTGCACATCGTGCTGCGCTTCGTGGCGTCCGACGCCGACCCCTTCGTGCTGCCGATCGCGACCCTGCTGACCGGTCTGGGCGTGGCGATGATCTACCGGATCGACATCGCGTTCAAGAACACCGGGTGGGATGCCTACTCCACCAAGCAGCTGGCGTGGACGGCGATCTCGCTCGCCGGTGCCATCGCGGTCGTGATCCTGCTGCGCAACTATCGTGTGCTCTTCCGGTACACGTACATCTTCGGCCTCGCGGGCATCCTGCTCCTGCTGCTGCCGTTCGTCCCCGGGCTGCGCATCGCCGACGCGAACGCGCAGGTGTGGGTGTCGCTCGGCGGCATCTTCGCGTTCCAGCCGGGCGAGCTCGCGAAGATCTGCCTGGCGATCTTCTTCGCCGGCTACCTCGTGCGCACGCGCGAAAGCCTCACGTCGGTCGGCAAGCGCGTGCTCGGCATCACGTGGCCGCGCATGCGGGAGCTGGGCCCGGTGCTGGTCGTGTGGGCCATCTCGCTGGGGATCATCGTGTTCCAGCGCGACCTCGGCACGGGAACGCTGATCTTCGGCATGTTCGTCGCGATGCTGTACGTCGCCACCGGCAAGACCAGCTGGGTGCTGATCGGGCTGGGACTCGTGGTCGCCGGTGTCGCCGTCGCCACGCAGATCCTCAGCTACGTGCGCGGCCGCTTCATCAACTGGCTCTTCCTGTTCGACTCGTCGCAGGTCGACCCCGACGTGGCCGGATACCAGCCGATGCAGGGCCTCTTCGGTCTCGCCCGCGGCGGCCTCATCGGAACCGGATGGGGCCAGGGACGCCCCGAGATCACGCCGCTCGCGCACAGCGACTACATCATCACGAGCCTCGGGGAGGAGCTCGGGCTGATCGGGCTGTTCGCGATCCTGTGCCTGTACATGGTGTTCGTGAGCCGCGGTGTGCGGATCGGTCTCGCGGGTCAGGACGACTTCGGCAAGCTGCTGGCGACGGGACTGTCGTTCACGATCGCGCTGCAGGTGTTCATCATGGTCGGCGGTGTCACCCGGCTGATCCCGCTGACGGGTCTGACCACGCCGTTCCTCGCGGCCGGCGGCTCCTCGCTCGTCGCGAACTGGCTCATCGTGGCGCTGCTGCTGCGCATCTCCGACGGCGTGCGCCGTCAGCCCCGGGTGGTGATCGGCTGACATGACCAGGGAACTCCGCCGCCTCAGCATCATCATGCTGTTCATGTTCATCGCGCTGTTCGCCGCGACCAGCTGGATCCAGGTCGTCGAGTCCGACAGCCTCGCGCAGAACCCGCACAACAAGCGCACCCGTCTGGACAGCTTCGAGATCCAGCGCGGCGCGATCATCGTCGACGGCGCGGCGATCGCGAGCTCGACGCCCAGCGACGACCAGTACCGGTTCCAGCGCGTGTACACCGATCCGGCGCTGTGGGAGACGGTCACGGGGTACTTCAACCCCGCGCTCGGCTCGACCACCGGCATCGAGAAGGCGATGAACGCCGACCTCTCCGGCACCGGCTCCAACGCGTTCTTCTCCGAGATCGAGCGCATCCTGTCGGGTCAGCCGCAGCGCGGGTACAGCGTCGAGCTGTCGCTGAACACGGCCGCGCAGCGGGCTGCCGCCGAGGCGCTCGACGGTCTGCAGGGCGCGGTCGTGGCGATGGACCCGAAGACCGGGCGCATCCTCGCGATGGTGTCGACCCCCGGCTTCGACACGAACCTGATGGCGACGCACGACGCGAACGCCGCGAACGCCACCTATGACCAGCTGGTCGCCGACCCGGGCAAGCCCCTGTCGAACCGCGCGATCGCCGGCGACCTGAACCCCCCGGGCTCCACGTTCAAACTCGTCACGGCGGCCGCGGCATACGCGAGCGGCGAATGGACGCCGGAGTCCACGCTGCCCAACCCCGCGCTGTACACCCTGCCCGGCTCGTCCAACCGCGTGTCCAACGCGTGGGGCGGCACGTGCGGTCCCGGTGCGACCGTGACGATCGCCGAGGCCATCCGCCTCAGCTGCAACATCCCGATGGCGGAGCTCGCCGTGGAGCTCGGCGACGACGCGATCCGGGAGATGGCGGAGAAGTTCGGCTTCAACCGGAGCTTCGACACGCCGCTCGCCTCGACCCCGTCCAGCTACCCGCGGGCGCTCGACGACGCGCAGACCGCGCTCAGCGGTTTCGGGCAGGGACAGGTCACCGCGACACCGCTGCAGATGGCGATGGTGTCGGCCGGCATCGCGAACGACGGCGTGGTCATGAACCCGCAGATGGTGGATGCCGTGATCGGCAACGACCTGTCGGTGATCAAGGCCTTCCAGAACAGCGAGTTCGGGCGGGCGATGGAAGCCGATGTGGCGAACGAGATCACCTCCGCCATGGTCGCCAGCGTCTCAAACGGCGCGGCCCAGGGTGCAAGAATAGACGGGGTCGACGTGGCCGGTAAGACGGGCACGGCAGAGAACGGAAACAGGCCGCATACGCTGTGGTTCACCGGGTTCGCCCCGGCGGACGACCCATCGGTCGCCGTGGCGGTCGTCGTCGAGAACGGCGGCGGGCAGGGACAATCAGGGAGCGGTGACACCATCGCCGCTCCGATCGCGAAGAAGGTCATAGAGGCGGTGCTGGGCAGATGAGGCCGACGCAGGGTGTGTCGTTCGGTGGTCGTTACGAGCTGCAGTCGCGGATCGCGATCGGCGGCATGGGCGAGGTCTGGGAGGCGACGGATCACGTCATCGGGCGTACCGTCGCTATCAAGATCCTCAAGGACGAGTACATGGGGGACCCGGGGTTCCTCGAGCGGTTCCGCGCGGAGGCGCGGCACGCCGCGCTCGTCAACCACGAGGGCATCGCCAGCGTCTTCGACTACGGCGAGGAGAACGGCAGCGCCTACCTCGTCATGGAGCTCGTGCCGGGTGAGGCCCTCTCCACGATCCTCGAGCGCGACGGCGCGCTGAGCGCCGACAAGACGCTCGACATCGTGGCGCAGACGGCGTCCGCCCTGCAGGCCGCGCACGCCGCCGGCCTGGTGCACCGCGACATCAAGCCGGGCAACCTGCTGATCACGCCAGACGGCCGCGTCAAGATCACCGACTTCGGCATCGCTCGCATCGCCGACCAGGTGCCGCTGACGGCGACCGGTCAGGTGATGGGAACCGTGCAGTACCTGTCGCCCGAGCAGGCGTCCGGCCACCCCGCATCTCCCGCGACCGACACGTACTCGCTGGGCATCGTGGCGTACGAATGCCTGGCCGGCAAGCGCCCGTTCACGGGCGAGTCGCAGGTGGCGATCGCGATGGCGCAGATCAACGAGCAGCCGCCGCCGCTGCCGCCGACCGTGCCGATCCCGGTGCAGAACCTCGTGATGGCGATGATCGCCAAGAAGCCCGCCGACCGCCCGTCCTCGGCGGCGACCGTCGCGCGGGCCGCACAGGCGCTGCGGCGCGGAGACCTGAACTCGGCGGCGATCGCTGTTCCGGCGATCGCGACGGGCGGGATCGCCGGCGACGACGACGCCACGCGCATGCTGACGGCATCGAACGACGGTGCCACGCGCATCCTCCCCACCACCGCGCAGCTGCCCACCGAGGAGGCCGTCGCGGAGGAGGAGAAGAAGAAGAAGAAGCGCAGCGCCTGGACATGGCCGCTGATCGCCCTGATCGCTCTGCTGGTCATCGTGCTCGTGGGCACGTTGTGGGCGATGTTCGGCAACCGCGGCGAAGACCCGAAGCCGTCCGACTCGCCGACCACCGCGCAGACCACGCCGCCGCCGTCGCCTTCCACGAGCCCGACGCCCGAGGTGACGCGCGTCGACGTGGCTGCGCTGAACCTCAACGGCATGGACTGCGCCACGGCGACCGCGACGCTGGCCGACGCGGGCTTCACGAACAACGTCACGTGCGCCGACGGCGATCCCGCCCCGAGCGACGCCCAGGTCGGTCAGGTGTACCGGGTTCAGCCCACCGGGAACGTCGAGACCACGACGCCGATCGCGTTGACCGTGTACGCCGCACGCACCCCGCTGCCCACGCCGACCGACACCCCGACGCTCACGGGCGACCCGGTCGCGGGCAGCACGGTCACGGTGGCCTGGGGCACCGGTTTCACGTGCCCGAGCGGCACCACCCTGTCGGGCTACGTCGTGTCGCTGCAGAACGGCTCGTTCGTCTCGGGCGGCCCGAACTTCCAGCCGACGCAGCGCAACACGCAGGTGAAGGTCGGCGACGCGGTGGGCCAGCAGCTCATCGTCACCTACCAGGCCATGTGCTCGGGCGGCGACCAGCGCACGTCGAACGCGTCGCCCCCGCTGTCGGTCACCATCACGGCCCCGGACGACGGCGAGGGTGACGGTGGTGGCGGCGCCGAAGGGTAGCCTGTAGTCCAGCTGTTTTGTAGTTTCAGGGGGGTCATCCGTGTCGACAGAGCCACAAGTCATCGCGGGCCGGTACCGCGTCGACGAGCTCATCGGGCACGGCGGAATGGCGAAGGTGTACCGCGGGTACGACCTGACCCTCGGTCGCGAGATCGCGATCAAGATCCTCGACCCCGAACTGGCCAGGGACACGAGCTTCCGCACGCGGTTCCGGCTGGAGGCGCAGGCGGCGTCGCGCATGTCCCACCCGTCGATCGTGCGGGTGTACGACGCGGGCGACCCGTCGACGAGCGACCCCTCGTCCGATGAGCCGCCGTACATCGTGATGGAGCTCGTCAAGGGCACCCTGCTGAAGAAGATCATCGCCGAGGGCCCGGTGCCCGTGGCCGACGCCGTCCGCTACGTCGACGGGATCCTCGAGGCGCTGGACTACTCGCACCGCGCGGGTGTGGTGCACCGCGACATCAAGCCCGGCAACGTGATGGTGACCGACAAGGGTCAGGTCAAGGTCATGGACTTCGGCATCGCCCGCGCGGTGTCCGACTCCTCCTCGACGGTCGCGGAGACCACGCAGATCATCGGCACCGCGGCGTACTTCTCGCCGGAGCAGGCCAAGGGCGAGCCGGTCGACGCCCGCGCCGACCTGTACTCCACCGGCGTGGTGCTGTACGAGCTGCTCACCGGGCGCCAGCCGTTCCGCGGCGAGTCTCCGGTCGCGGTGGCGTACCAGCACGTGAGCGAGACACCGATCCCTCCGTCCGAGGTGAACGAGGAGTCCCCGGCGGCGCTCGACCCGATCGTGCTGCGCGCGCTCGCGAAGGACCCGTACCAGCGCTTCCCCGACGCGGCGCACTTCCGCGCGGCCCTCGACTCGGCCGTGACCGGTGCCGCCCCGACGCGCAAGCAGATCGGCGCGCTCACCAGCGAGCTGTATGGCCCGAACCCGCGTCAGGCGCAGGAGACGGCGCGGTCGCTGCGGCAGCTCAGCAGCGACACCACCATGACCCGCACGCAGTCGGGCCCGCCGGTCGCGTGGATCTGGGCGGGCGTCGCGCTGCTGGCGGTGCTTCTGGCGTCGGTCCTGTTCTGGGTGGTCACCATCAGCATGCGACCGTCCGAGGTGCCCAGCACGTCGAGGGTCGTGCCCGACCTGACCAATGTGGCGTCGGAGCGTGCGCAGGACGACCTGGCCAAGCTCGACCTCTCGTCGAAGATCGTCATCGAGTCCAGTCCCGACATCGCCGAGGGCAACGTGATCCGCACGGATCCGGAGAGCGGGGTGTCGGTCGAGCAGGGGTCCACCGTCACGCTCTACGTGTCGTCCGGCGAGGAGACCGTGGTGGTGCCGAAGCTCGAGGGCATGTCCTTGGCCGCGGCCACCGAGGCGCTGGAGAAGGCGGGGCTGCAGCTCGGCACGGTCACCCAGCGCAACGACAAGGGCCTCGCGGCGAACACCGTGATGACGGCCAGCGAGAAGGCCGACACCGAGGTGGCGCCGAACACGGTCGTGAACCTCGAGGTCGCCAGCGGCAAGGTCACCCTGTCGGATGTCGTGGGCTGGTCGGTCGATTCCGCATCGAAGGCGCTCACGGATCTCGGGCTCACCCCGGTGCCGATCGAGGAGAGCGACTGCCCCGCCACCGACCCGGCCACCGTGCACTCGATGTCGGTCGCTCCGGGCGACGTGCCGATCAACTCCTCGGTCGAGCTGCGCTACTGCACCGGTTCCTGACGCGCAGCCGTCCGACACCCGGGGTCAGCGCGTGAGCGGGTGCAGTCGTTCTGCTCGCGACACGGCGTCCGGGTCGCCGCACAGTCGCAGCCAGTTCGCCAGCAGACGGTAGCCGCCCTCGGTGAGCACGCTCTCCGGGTGGAACTGCACCCCGTGGAACGGGAGCGTGCGGTGTTCGAGCGCCATCACCGTGCCGTCCGCCGTCCGTGCGGTCACCGCGAGCTCGGCGGGCAGGTCGCGCTCCGCGAGGGCGAGGGAGTGGTAGCGACCCGCCGCGAACGGCGAGGGGATGCCGTCGAACAGCGCCGAGCCGTCGTGCGCGACCGCCGACACCATGCCGTGCATGAGCTCCGGGGCGCCGGTCACGGGGGCACCCAGGGCCGCGCCGATCACCTGGTGACCCAGGCACACGCCGAGCGTGGGAACGGCGGAGCGGGCGGCGAGGCGTACCGCATCGAGCGAGACGCCGGCGTCGTCGGGCGAGCCCGGCCCCGGCGACAGGAGCAGCGCGTCGTGCGCGGTGAGCAGTCCCTCGACCCGCGCCGCATCGACCTCGTCCGCCTCGACGATCGTGGTGTCGGCACCGAGCTCGTGGAGATAGCCGATCAGGGTGTGCACGAAGCTGTCGTGGTTGTCCACGACGAGCACGCGGGTCATTCGACGTCAACCTCACCCGGGGAGATGAACGGGCTGATCCAGGGGAACACGTACCAGAACAGGGCGTAGAGCACGGCGGCGACCACGACCAGCAGGATGAGCACACGCAACCACCAGGGACCGGGCAGCAGGCGCCAGAGTGCGGCGTACATGGGTGGTGTCTCCTGATCGTTCGTGGTCACACCGACGGAGCGGCGGGCGGGGGAGGCGGGTCGGTCAGTGCGGACGGCGGTCCTTCGGCGCGCGGCTGGAAGCTCTCGAACACGCCGTAGGCGACGATCCGCTCGGCGAGCGAGTACAGGGGGGAGCACGCCGTGAGGGTGATGTACTGCTCGCCGGTCTGCTGTGCGGGCATCTGCGGCACGTCGGCCAGCACGTCGGTCTGCGTGGGCGTGACGTACTCGAGCGTGCGGAAGCGGTACGTGTACCAGCCGTCGGGGGTCTCGACCACGATCGCGTCGTTCAGTTGCAGCTTGTCGAGCTGGTTGAACGGCTTGCCCCAGGTGGTGCGGTGGCCCGCGAGGGAGAAGTTGCCGACCTCGCCGGGCATCTTCGAGTCGGTGTAGACCCCGATGCCCTTCTGGTCGAGCGTCCTGGCCCGGCTGGTCCCGCCGTAGATGCCGAAGTTGTACTCGGCGCCGAAGCGCGGGATGTGCATCTGCCCGAACCACGCCCCGTCGGCGGGGGCGGCGGGCACCGGCGCCTGGTACACCGTGGTGCCGTCGTCGGTCTCGACCTTCGGCGGCAGCGCGGGGGGATCGGCCGCCGCGAGCTGCTGCGAGATCGCCGCACCCTCGTCGTTCTTCTGGGCGGCGATGATGATGTCGCCGATCCACATCTGCCATGCGACGAAGAGGAGGACGAGGACCCCGGCGGTGAGCAGCAGTTCGCCGAGCACGCTCGCGAACGTGGCGCGCGACCGGGGCCGCTGCCGACGTCCGTGGCGCCCCCCAGGCACGGCGGATGCAGTCATGGCGTGATCTTATCCGTCGACACTGAACACGGGCTCGTGCGGAGGCACCCGTCTGTGACCGCCTCTCGTGGGCGCAGAGGTCTCCCGGGTACAATGACGGCATGGCACGTGACCGCAAGACCGAAGAACCCGTCGTCGAGCGCGCCGAGGGCGACGCCGCTCCCAACGCCGTCTGGTTCAAGCCGGTGATGATCGGCTTCATGCTTCTCGGTCTCGCGTGGATCCTCGTGTTCTACATCTCGGGGATGCAGTTCCCGATCCCGGGCCTCGACAACTGGAACCTCGCGATCGGTCTCGGCATCGCTCTCATCGGGTTCCTCATGACCACACGCTGGCGCTGACCAGCCCCTTCTCTTCCGAAGCCCCCTCGCCGCGCGAGGGGGCTTCGTCGTGCCGGCGGTGGTGTGCATCGGGCTCCTCGCGCTCGATTCGGATTTTCCGAGATTCTCCGGTAAAGTCTTGGAGGTTGACGGGGCTATAGCTCAGGCGGTTAGAGCGCTTCACTGATAATGAAGAGGTCCCAGGTTCAAGTCCTGGTAGCCCCACCGTTCAATTCAAGAAATCCCTCACGGGGCCTTAGCTCAGTTGGTAGAGCGCCTGCTTTGCAAGCAGGATGTCAGGAGTTCGAATCTCCTAGGCTCCACCACCTCGGATCTCCTCCCTCCCGCGCACCGACCCCTTCCGGTCGTGCTTCGGCATCGATCCTCACCACCGTGGCGTCGTGCTGCCGGTGTGCTCCGACTCATCCAGGCCGCGCCCCGTCGGAGCCCGGTCGGACCGCCCCACGATGTGGTTGCGCCCGACCGGGCCCCGTCGCTCGGCCCCCCGGTCGAGCTATCCGATGTCCGTCGGGCGGCGGCGCGCTCCCCTCCGGACGACGACCAGCGTGACTCCGCCCAGGATCAGGGCGAGCGCGAGCAGTGCCGCGGCCGTCTGATCCCGACCACCCGTCGTCGGCAGTCGTGCGGGTTCCGGTGTCTCCGGATCCGTGGGCGTGCTCACCGTCGACGGGTCGCTCGTGATCGGATCATCGGTCCCCGTACGTCCCGTGGCGGTAGCGACGTTGGTCAGGTCGCCACCGGTCGCTTCCGCCGCGGTCACGACATGGTCGGCCGTACAGAGAGCCTGCTCACCGGGCGCCAGCGGCACGAGCGGGCACGTGATGGCGTCGCCGCGCTCGTCCAGCATCGGGTCGTCGATGCCCAGATTCTCGATCGTGACGTTGCCCGTGTTCGCGACGGTGAAGGCGTAGTGGATCACTTCTCCCTCGTCGGCGGCGCGGTCCCGGTCGGCGTCGTCGATCACGGCCGTCTTCACGAGGGTCATCGACGGCACCTGATCAGTCGGCGTCACGACGGTGTCGGGTTCGGACGGGACGGGGTCCCCTCCGGGAGGCGTGCCGGTCGCGGTCGCGGAGTTCTCGACCCCGCCCGCGTCGACGTCGGC
>NZ_SSDO01000459.1:0-17387 GCF_004794395.1 Microbacterium sp. K41
CGATCGCGCGGTCGAACGGCGCATGTCCGAGGCGTCCTGGCTGGTCGAGCGCTTCCCCGCGGTGTGGGAGGCGCAGGGCCGCGGGCTGATCAGCGCGGCGCACGCGCGCGCGATCCTCGACGCGGGCGCGCATCTCCACGACGCTTCCGAGCGGTCGGCCTTCGCCGACGACGCCGTAGCCCTCGCGCAGACCACCTCGCCCAACCGGCTGCGGCCGCTCGTGCGACGCCTCGCCGAACGCTTCCAGGAGCGCACGGTCACCGAACGGCACCGCGACGCCCGCGAGCAGCGGCGGGTCTGGGTGAAAGACGCAGGCGACGGGATGGCCGACCTGGGCATGCACGGACCGGCGGCACTCGTCCACGGCATGTTCGACCGGCTGTCGCAGATGGCTCACGCCGTACAGCAGGAGAACGCGCGCGCGGAGCGGGGCGCGACCGAGCCCTCCCCTGCCACACCCGACACCCGCACGGTCGACCAGCTGCGAGCCGACCTGCTCTCCGATCTGGTGCTGACTGGCACCCCGGCCGGCCACGACACGGCGGACGGTCTGCTGGGCGAGCTGCGGGCGCGCGTGGAGGTGACGGTGCCTGTGCTGACCCTTCTTCGTGACGATCACCCCACGGCGGTGGGCGCTCCGGCTGAGCTCGACGGTCAGACGCCGATCGATGCGGAGACCGCCCGACATCTGACCGGCGGCGCCGCGGGGTGGGACCGGGTGCTGACGCATCCGATCAGCGGCGCGACGCTCGCGGTCGACCGCTACCGGCCGAGCGAGGAGCTCCGCCGGCACCTGCGAGCGCGCGACCAGCGCTGTCGTTTCCCCGGATGCGGCCTCGCGGCGCGGAAGAGCGACCTCGACCACAGCCACGATGCGGCCCGCGGCGGGAAGACCGAGCACCGGAACCTGGCGACCCTCTGCCGCAGACACCACACCCTCAAGCACCACTCCCCGTGGCAGGTGCGACAGCGGCCGGGCGGCCTTCTGGAGTGGACGAGTCCGACCGGACGGAGCTACCTCGACCGCCCGCCGCCTCGGCCATCGGTGGTGTTCGCGGAGGCGGCACCGTTCTGAGTCGCGATGCTGCGAGCGCATTGATGATGCCGGCGGGTGCGGCGAGCGGTGGGTGCAGCGAGTGCGGCAGGTGCGGCGAGCGGTGGGTGCAGCGAGTGCGGCGAGCGCGGCAGGTACGGCGAGCGCGCCTCCCCCTAGAGTGGAAGCATGTCGAGCCCCGAATCAGACAGGTCGGGGGCTGCCGGTCGCACCGCCAGCCCCGACACTCGCTGACTCGTCGCATCCGCCCCCGGGCGGGCGCTCCCCCGTCGCACCCGTCGCACCGGGCTGGCCGTGGTGACCAGAAGACCTCTTCTGCTCTCTCACCTCGGAGTCCTCGATGCCTCTTGCCCTCTACTCCCTCGCCCTGACGGTGTTCGTCATGGGCACGTCCGAATTCATGCTCGCCGGGCTCCTCCCCGCGATCGCCGACGACCTCGCCATCCCCGTCGGATCAGCGGGATTGCTCACCTCCGCCTTCGCGATCGGAATGGTCGTGGGCGCCCCGGTGATGGCGGCCTTCGCGCGCGGATGGCCGCCTCGCCTCACCCTGCTCCTGTGCCTGCTCGCGTTCGGCGCGTGCCACGTGCTCGGCGCCCTCACCACGTCGTTCGAGGTCCTGCTCCTCACACGGGTGGTGAGCGCGATCGCCAACGCCGGCTTCCTCGCCGTCGCCCTGCGCACCGCGACGTCGCTGGTGCCGCCCGGCCAGACCGGGCGCGCGGTCTCGGTGCTCCTGGCCGGCACCACCGTCGCCACGGTCGCGGGCGTTCCCGCGGGCACCGTGCTGGGCGCGGCCTGGGGGTGGCGCGCCACCTTCTGGGCGGTCGCGCTGCTCTGCGTGCCCGCCCTCCTCGGGATCGTCCGCGGCGTCCCTGCGCGCGTGATCGCTCCATACCGGCCAGAGTCCACATCCATACCCACACCAGCGCCCACACCCACACCCGCGCCCGCGCCCGCGGCCACGCCCACACCCACACCCACACCCACACCAGCGCCCACACCCACGCCCGCGCCCGCGGCCGCGCCGACCCTGCGTGCCGAGCTGCGCGTCTTCGGCACCCGACCGGTCGCCATCGCTCTGGCGCTCGCGGCGCTGATCAACGGCGGCACGTTCGCCGCCTTCACGTTCCTCGCGCCGATCGTGACTGAGACCGCGCACCTGGCCGAGGGATGGGTGGCGATCACCCTGGTGCTCTTCGGCGTCGGGTCGTTCGTCGGTGTGACCGTCGCTGGGCGACTCTCCGACCGGCACCCCGGGCTGGTGGTCGGCATCGGCGGACCGCTGCTGCTCGCCGGCTGGACGGCGTTCGCGCTCCTCGCGACCCACCCCGCGACTCTGCTCGCCGGCGTGCTCGTGCTGGGAGTGTTGTCGTTCGGGGTGGGCAGCACCCTGGTCACACGGGTGCTGTACGCCGCGACCGGGGCACCGACCATGGCCGGCTCCGCCGCGACCGCAGCCCTGAACGTCGGAGCGGCCGCGGGCCCCGTGCTCGGAGCCGCGGCACTGGCGACCGGCACCGGACCTCTCGGACCGGTCTGGGTCGCGGTCGCCCTCACCGGGATCGCCCTCACCCTCCTGCTCCTCACCCGCGCCTCCATGACGCGCACCTCGTGACGCGACCTCGTGATCGGCGCCGGTGCGCTGGCGTCACGGGCGCCGCGAACGACACAGCCCCGTGACGCGGGCGCCGGACAGGCACGGGCCCTCACGCGGACGAGCCGCCCGCCCCTGATGGGACGGACGGCTCGTGCGCTGTGCGAATCGTGTTACTGGTACGACTTCACGATCTCGAGGAGGCTCGGCACGTTGGCGTACGCCTCGGCCGCGTTCTCCTTGGTGACGATGACCGGCGGGAGCAGGTAGGCCGGAACGACCTTCTTGCCGTTGTCGTACTGGTCGGTGTCGTTGACGTCGACCTCGTCGCCCTTCTGCAGCTGGCCGACCATCTTGATGGCCTGCTCCACGAGCAGCGTGGTGTCCTTGTTGATCGTGGAGTACTGGACGCCCTCCATGATCGACTTCACCGACTCGACCTCGGAGTCCTGACCCGTGACGACCGGGACGGGCTTGCCGGCACCCTGCACCGAGGTGATGATGGCGCGCGCGAGCGTGTCGTTCGGGGACAGGACGCCGTCGAGCGTCTCCGAGCCGTACGTCGAGGTGAGGATCGAGTCCATGCGACGCTGGGCGTTCTCCGGCTTCCATCCCTCGGTCGCGGTCTGCGAGATCTCGGTCTGACCGGAGACGACGTTCAGCGTGCCGTCGTCGATCTTCGGCTGCAGCACCTCCATCGCGCCGTTGAAGAACACGGCGGAGTTGGCGTCGTCCGGCGAACCCGAGAACAGCTCGATGTTGTACGGCGCCTCGTGGCCCGCGCGCTCGGCGAGACCGTCGAGGAGCGCCTGGCCCTGGAGCTTGCCGACCTCGAAGTTGTCGAACGCGACGTAGTAGTCCACCGCGTCGGTGTTCTCGATCAGGCGGTCGTACGCGATGACGGCGACACCGGCGTCGCGCGCGGCCTCGACCTGGGTGGTGAGCTGCTTGCCGTCCTTCGCGCCGATGATGATGACCTTGGCACCGCCGGTGACCATCGCCTGGATCTGGTTCTGCTGCTCGGCGACCGTGTTGCTGGCCGGCGCGTACTGCACGTCGGCCTTGAACCCGGCCTTCTCCAGGCCATCGGTGAACAGCTGACCGGCCAGGACCCAGTTCTCCGAGGTCTTGTCCGGGAGGGCGACACCGATCGTGGCGTCGGCGGCGAAGCCCTTCGTCGCTTCATCGCCGGAACCCGATCCCGTGTCACCGCCGCGCTCCGAGGAGCAGCCGGTGAGGGCGAATGCGCCCGCGACGACAAGCGCTGTCGCCGACAGAAGAATCTTCTTCATGTGATCTCTTTCTCTGGTGTGTGCAGGTCTCGTCGCGCGTGCGCTGCGCGACGCGGCCCTTACTTTCCGCGCGTCTCCTCGACGGCGGGGGCTTCGTACTTCTGGCTGGTGGGGTAGTTCGTCTTCGTCGGATCGAAGGTGTCGGTGGCCGGGTCCTGCTTGCGGCCGAAGCGACGCGTGAGGAAGCCGGTGATCGAGGGGCGTCCCTGCTGCTTGTTCCACACGTCGATGCCGACCGCGAACAGCAGCACGAGGCCCTTGATCATCGACACGACGTCGGCGCCGGCGCCGAGCAGGGCGAGGCCGTTGTTGAGGAACGCCATCACGAGACCACCGATGATCGACCCGATCACGGTGCCGATGCCGCCCGAGACGGCCGCACCGCCGATGAAGACCGAGGCGATCGCGTCGAGCTCCCAGCCGTTGCCGTCCTGGGGACCGGACGCGGTCGCCCTCGCGACGTAGATCATGCCGGCGAGCGAGGCCAGGACCGACATGTTCATCATCACGAAGAAGTCGACCCAGCGGTCCTTCACGCCCGACAGGCGCGCCGCCTGCCGGTTGCCGCCGACCGCGTAGATGTGCCGGCCGAACACGGTGTTGTTCGTGATGAACGAGTACAGGATGACCAGGGCGAGCAGGATGACGCCCGAGATCGGGAAGCTGGTGCCCTCACGGCCGGTGGCGAACAGCCAGCCCGCGATGAGGATGACCGCCGAGATCAGCACGACCTTGGTGACGCTGACCCACAGCGGCGCCATGTCGGAGCCCATCTTGCGCTGCACGCGACGCGTACGGATCTCCCAGAACACGATCCACGCCACGCCGGCGAGCGCCAGCATCATGGTCGGGATGTTGAACGGCAGCGGCAGTGCGATCTCCGGCAGGTACCCCGCGCCGATGATCTTGAAGCCCTCCGGAACGGGCACGGACTGCGAGTCGCCGACCCACTGGTTCGCCCCGCGGAAGAACAGCATGCCGGCCAGGGTCACGATGAACGCCGGCACTCCCACATAGGCGACCCAGAAGCCCTGCCAGGCTCCCACGAGCACACCGACCCCCAGTCCCAGCAGGATGCCGAGCGGCCAGGGAAGGTTCCAGTCCTGCATCGCCTTCGCCACCACGATGCCCGTGAACGCGGCGACCGAGCCGACCGAGAGGTCGATGTGCCCCATGATGATGACCATCACCATGCCGATCGCCAGGATCAGGATGTACGAGTACTGGTTGACGACGTTGATGAGGTTCCCGGACGACAGCGTGAGTCCGGTGCCCTTCACGATCCACGTCAGCACCTGGAAGACGACGAGGATGACGACGAGGCTGCCGAGGATGCCGAACTGGCGCAGCGTGGAGGTGCCGCCGCCGCCGAACATCTTCGTGATGTCCTTGAAGTGGAAGCCGCGCTTCGCGGTGGTCGAGTCGGTGGTCATGCGGATGCTTTCTGGGTCGCGGAGGTCATGCTGCGCATGAGGTCCTCGGGGGTCGCCTGGTCGGCCGGGATGCAGTCGGTGACCCGGCCTTCGAACACGGTGTAGATGCGGTCGGAGATGCCGAGAAGCTCGGGCAGCTCGCTGGAGATCACGATCACGCCCTTGCCCTGGGCGGCGAGCTCGTTGATGATCGCGTAGATCTCGTACTTGGCGCCGACGTCGATGCCGCGGGTGGGCTCGTCGAGGATCAGCAGGTCGGGGTCGGTGAACATCCACTTCGCGAGGACGACCTTCTGCTGGTTGCCGCCCGACAGCTTGCCGACGCCCTCCTCCACCGAGGGGGTCTTGATGCGCAGCGCCTTGCGGTAGCGTTCGGCGACCGCGAACTCCTCGCGCGCGTCGACCACCCCGTTGTGCGCGATCTTCGACAGCTTCGCCGCCACGATCGACCGTTTGATGGTGTCGAGCAGGTTGAGCCCCAGCACCTTGCGGTCCTCGCTCACGTAGGCGAGGCCGTGCTTGATGGCCGCAGCGACATCGGGCAGTTCGATCTCCTGCCCGTCCTTCACGAGCGTGCCGGAGAGGTAGGTGCCGTAGGAGCGACCGAAGATGCTCATGGCGAGCTCGGTGCGCCCCGCGCCCATGAGCCCGGCGATGCCGACGACCTCGCCGCGCCGCACGTTCAGGTTCGAGCCCTTCACGACCATGCGCTCCGGCACCGTCGGGTGCTGCACCCACCAGTCCCTGACCTCGAAGAACACCTCGCCGATCTCGGGCGTGCGGTCGGGGTAGCGGCTCTCCAGCGACCGGCCGACCATGCCGCGGATGATGCGGTCCTCGTTGATCTCGCCGCGGGAGATGTCGAGCGTCTCGACCGTGCGGCCGTCGCGGATGATCGTGATCTCGTCGGCGATCTGCTCGATCTCGTTGAGCTTGTGGCTGATCATGATCGACGCGATGCCCTTGGCCTTGAGCCCCAGGATCAGGTCGAGCAGGTGCTGGGAGTCGTTCTCGTTCAGGGCCGCGGTCGGCTCGTCGAGGATCAGGAGCTTGACGTCCTTGTTGAGGGCCTTGGCGATCTCGATGAGCTGCTGCTTGCCGACGCCGAGGGTCTTGATCGGCACGTCGGGGTCTTCGCTCAGCCCGACGCGGGCGAGCAACTCGATCGTGCGCTCCTTCTGCGCCTGCCAGTCGATGCGGCCGAAGCGGCGGATCTCGTTGCCGAGGAAGATGTTCTCGGTGACGGACAGCTCGGGGATGAGCGCCAGCTCCTGGTGGATGATGACGATGCCCGCCTGCTCGCTCGCGGCGATGTCCTTGAAGCGCTGCTCCTCGCCGTACAGCAGGATCTCCCCGTCGTAACTGCCGTACGGGTACACCCCGGAGAGGACCTTCATCAGCGTCGACTTCCCGGCGCCGTTCTCGCCGCAGATCGCGTGGATCTCGCCGGCGCGGACGGTGATCGAGACGTCGGCGAGGGCCTTGACCCCCGGGAACTCCTTGGTGATGCTGCGCATCTCCAGGATCGGGCCTGACACGGTCGGCAACGTTGCAGTGGTGCTCACGGATCTTCCTCGCGACGTGCGGTCACCTTCGATGTGACCGTTCACATCGATACATCGTCGTCTCCCGCGGGAGCGGTGTCAAGTCGGCGCGGGCATTCCGTGTCGCGACCGTGATCTCCTCGCGATCCGCAGGAACACGGGCATCCCGGCGGCGCGGCGGATCGAAAGGATTCGATCCGTGGAGGGGCGCGGCCCGCGGGAATCGAATGCCCCGAACGCGCCGGATCGGCTCAGCGGGCGGCGGCCGACTCGCGAGCCCGCAGCAGCGTCTGCAGCGCCCCGAACGCGGGCGGATCCTCACCGCGGATCTGCGCCAGCAGGATGCGCACCGCGCGACGGCCGAGCTCCGGGAAGTCCTGGTGCACGGTGCTCAGCGTCGGTGCCACGTGGGCCGCGACCGGGATGTCGTCGAAGCCGATCACGCTCACGTCATGCGGCACCCGCACCCCGGCGTCGCGGAAGCCGTGCAGCAGTCCGATTGCCATCAGGTCGTTCGCCGCGAACACCGCCGTGAAGTCGCGGCGGTGCGACAGCTCCTTGCCCGCGAAGTAGCCGAAGTCCGCCGTCCAGTCCCCGCGGATGGGCGGGAACGTGGGCAGATCGGCATCGCGCAGCGCGTCGAGGTAGCCCCGCATGCGCGACTCCGCCTCGATCCAGTCCTGCGGTCCGGCCAGGTGCAGGATGTCGCTGTGCCCGAGCGAGATGAGGTGCTCCGTCGCGGCTTTGGCACCGGCGACCTGATCGGCCGACAGGCTCACGCCGTCCGAGCCCGACGCCGTCTGCAGAGTGACGAAGGGCATCGCGCCGGACATGCCGCGCAAGACATGGAACACGCGCACCTGTGGCGCGAGCACCACGATCCCGTCGACCTGCTCCCGCTCGAGCTGGCGCACCGCGTTGCCGATGGCCTCCGGCGTGGTCGAGGGGAGGTTGAGCGTGGAGACCGAGTAGCCCTCCTCGCGCGCCGCATCCTCGATCCCGGCGATGGACGAGGTGGGGCCGAACTCGCCGATCGTGGCGGACAGGATGCCCAGCATGTTCGACTTGCTCGTCACCAGCGCGCGCGCCGCGAGGTTCGGCCGGTAGTCCAGCACGGCGATCGCGTCGAGCACCTTCGCCTTGGTCTCCGGCCGGATGCTGGGGTGATCGTTCAGCACGCGGGACACCGTCTGGTGCGACACCCCCGCGAGCCGGGCGACATCGCGGATGCTCGGCAGGCGGGCACGCTCGGAGGACGTGGACATCACTGCCTCCTCGCGTGTGCACGGTCACATCGTCACTTCATTATGTCTGCCGGGACCGCGCCGTGCATCCCGAAGGCGTCACGGGCCGTGGGCCGGAGGACGTCGCGGCGGGAGATCTCAGCCGAGGATGCGGGCGCCGGGCACCGGCCCGTGCACGTGCAGCGGGTCCAGCCCCTCGTCCCGCAGCCGGGTCTGCACGTCCTGCGCGGTCTCGGGATCGGGGCACAGCAGCGCGACCGTGGGACCGGAGCCCGAGACGATCCCGTGCAGGGCACCCGCCGCGATCCCGCGGTCGATCGTGTCACCCAGGTCGGGCCGCTCGTGCAGCGCCGCCGCCTGCAGGTCGTTGTGCAAGGCATCGGCGAGCTGGCGCGGGTCTCCGGTGCGCAGCGCCTGGAGCACCGGGATCGGCACGTCGAGCGACAGCGGCGGGTCATCGGCGAGCGCACCCTCCTCCTCGCGCAGCAGGTCGAGCCGCTCGTACACCACCGGGGTCGACAGGCCCTGCTCGCTCGTCACCAGCAGCCAGTCGAAGCGGCCGCGCGCGAGTGCCGGGTTCAGCTGATCACCGCGCCCCGTGCCCACCGCCGTGCCGCCGTGCAGGGCGAACGGGACGTCGGCGCCGAGCCGCGCCGCCAGGTCGTGCAGACGCGCGGGCGACAGACCGGTCCCCCACAGCGCATCGCACGCGACCAGGGCCGCGGCGGCATCGGCCGATCCGCCCCCCATGCCGCCAGCGACCGGAACGCTCTTGCGCACCTCGAGCGCCACCCCGCCGGTGTGCTCGGTGGCCGTGGCGAGCAGCTTGGCCGCGCGCATCGCCAGGTTGCGGTCGTCGAGCGGCACGGAGCCGTCGTCCTCGACCCCGGACACCGTGATCGAGAAGTCGTCCGCCGGCCGCGCGATCACGTCTTCGTACAGCGACACCGCCTGGAACACCGTCGCGAGGGCGTGGTAGCCGTCGTCGTGGCGGCCACCGACCCCCAGATAGACGTTGATCTTCCCCGGCGCGCGCACGTGCACGGATCCGGCGGCCGAGGCGAGGCTCATGACCGGGTCACAGATCCGAGGAGGTGGCCCAGAGGTTCACGTCGATCCCCCCGGACAGCTCGTCGATGCGGGCGAGCTCCTCCGCGGTGAACTCGGGCCCGTCGAGCGCGGCGAGGTTCTCGTCGAGCTGCTCGGGCCGGGACGCCCCGATCAGGGCCGAGGCGACCACCGGGGTGCGCAGCGTCCACTGCAGCGCCAGCTGGGCGAGCGACTGTCCGCGGCCCTTCGCCACGTCGTTCAGCGCCCGCAGCGTCTGCACGGCCTCGTCGGTGAGCTTGCCCTTCGGGAGCGAGCCGCGCTGCTGCGCCCGGTCGGCGGTGCCGTCGCCCAGGTACTTGTCGGTGAGCAGTCCCTGCGCGAGCGGCGTGAACGCGATGGCGCCGAGACCCGACTCCTCGAGCGTCGTCGTGAGGCCGTCCTCGATCCACCGGTTCAGGATGGAGTACGCGGGCTGGTGGATGACCAGCGGGGTGCCGAGATCCTTCGCCACGGCGACCGCCTCGGCCGTGCGCTCGGCGCTGTACGACGAGATGCCCACGTAGAGCGCCTTGCCCTGCCGCACGAGCGTGTCGAGCGCGCCCACGGTCTCCTCGATCGGGGTGACCGGATCGACGCGGTGCGAGTAGAAGATGTCGACGTAGTCCAGGCCCATGCGCGTGAGCGACTGCTCGGCGCTGGCGAGGATGTACTTGCGGCTCGCGTAGTCGCCGTACGGGCCCGGCCACATGTCCCAGCCGGCCTTCGACGAGATGATGAGCTCGTCGCGGTAAGGCCGGAAGTCCTCCGCGAAGATGCGACCGAAGTTCTTCTCGGCGGAGCCGTAGGGCGGGCCGTAGTTGTTCGCGAGATCGAAGTGCGTGATACCGCCGTCGAACGCGTGACGCAGCAGCGCGCGCTGGTTGTCGAGCGGGATGTTGTCGCCGAAGTTCCACCACAGCCCGAGCGAGATCGGCGGCAGGTAGAGGCCGGACGACCCGACCTGACGGTAGGCGAACCGTCCGTAGCGGCCCTCGTCGGCGGCGTACGGGCGGTGGAGCTCGGGGACATCGGGACGGAAGCGCGGGGAATCGGTCACGGTGCCAGATTACCGGGCGGTGTGGGATCCGGGATCGCCGTTGCGTGGCGCCCGATGCGCTGGTAGGCGGGGACGACGGGCGGTGCGGGACCACGGGCAACTCCGGGTTTCGTCGCCTACACTCGTGCCGCTCGGACGCCGCGGGGCAGTGACAACTGGCCGTCCGGGTGATCACGCAGTCCGCCAGGGCATCGTCCCGATGGCGTCGCGGTGTGGTGCGCGGCGATCCGCTGTGCCTGCAGCGCGCGCCGCACACTCCGAAGGAAACAACATGAAGATCCGCCCCGCTCTCGCTCTGTCCACCGCGGCCCTCGCGATCGGCGCTCTCGCCGGCTGCGCACCCGCCGCCACGACCCCCGCCACGACCCCCGCCGCGTCTGCGTCGCCCTCGCCCGGCGCCTCCGCGGACGCCGAGTGGTCGTACCGCGGGTCCAACGGCCCCGAGCACTGGGGGAAGTTCGGCGCCGCGTGCGAGAACGTCGACAGCTCCCACGAGTCCCCCATCGCCATCGACACCTCGACGGTGCAGATGGGGACCGCCGCGCAGAAGGTCGTGACGCACTACGCCCCCGCCGCGTTCGACATCGAGAACAACGGCCACACCATCGAGGCGATCCCGGAGGACCCGACGTCCAACTCGATCGAGGTGAACGGCAAGACGTACGAGCTGCAGCAGTTCCACCTGCACGCGAGCAGCGAGCACACGATCGACGGACGCACGGCTCCCGCCGAGCTCCACCTGGTGCACAAGGCCGAGGACGGCTCGGTGCTCGTGCTCGGCGTGATGCTGCAGGCAGGGGCGGCCAGCACGGCGCTCGACGAGTTCTTCTCCTCGATCACGCCCACGGTGAGCGAGAAGGGCACGCCGCTGAGCCACAAGATCGACCCCGCCGCGCTCATCCCGGCGGACGGCGTGAGCGTGCAGTACGACGGCTCGCTCACCACGCCGCCGTGCACCGAGGGCGTGCGCTGGAACGTCTACCTCACCCCGGTGACGGTGTCGGCGGAGGAGCTCGCCGCGTTCACCGCCGTGTACCCCGACAACCACCGACCCGTGCAGCCCCTGCACGACCGCACGCTCACCGAGATCCCCTCGGGGGTCTGAGCTCCGCGTCCTGCCCGCAGCTCCGCCGGGCTCCCGCCGCGACGGCGGGAGCCCGGCGGTGTCGAGGGGCAGAACCTCAGGCCGCGGGTGCCTGCTGCGCGATGCGCTGGTAGTCGTCGACCGTGAGGTCCTCGCCGCGGGCGGTCGGAGCCACGCCGGCGGCCGTCAGCACCTCGGTCGCGGCGGCCGAGCTGCCGAAGACGCCGGACAGCGCCTGGCGGAGCATCTTGCGGCGCTGGTTGAACGCGGCATCGACGATCTCGAAGGTGCGGCGACGCTCGGCCTCGGAACCGCGCTCGCCCTCCGACCGATCGAACCCGACGAGCAGGCTGTCGACGTTCGGAACGGGCCAGAACACCTGCCGCGACACCGTGCCGGTGAGCCGCCACTCGCCGTACCACGCGGCCTTCACGCTCGGGGAGCCGTAGATCTTCGACCCCGGCTTCGCCGCCAGGCGCTCGGCCACCTCGGCCTGCACCATCACGACGCCCCGATGCAGGTAGGGGAAGGTCTCGAGGAAGTGCAGCAGCACCGGCACCGACACGTTGTACGGCAGGTTCGCGACCAGGACGGTCGGCTCGCCGGGCAGCTCGGCCACCCGCAGCGCGTCGGCATCGACCACCGTGAGCGCCCCCTCGGGCACGCCGTGCTCGGCGGCGGTCTGCGGCAGGCGGGCGGCGAGGCGGTGATCGATCTCCACGGCGGTGACGGCGGCCCCGGTCTCCAGGATCGCGAGCGTCAGCGAACCCAGGCCGGGCCCCACCTCGACCACGCGCTCGCCCGGCTGCACGCGCGCGGCCTGCACGATCTTGCGGACCGTGTTCGCGTCGGTGACGAAGTTCTGGCCCAGCTTCTTGGTGGGGGTGACATCGAGCTCGGCGGCCAGTCGGCGGATCTCGGCGGCTCCGAGCAGGGTGACGGTCATGCGTCCATTCTCGCCGAAAGCCCGACCGTCCCCGGCACTCGCTATCCTGCGGGGATGCCCTCCCTCGGTGAACTGATCGCTCCGCGGCGCATGGGCAGGGACTTCCGCTGGCTGCTCGCGTCGTCGTGGACGAGCAACATCGGCGACGGCGTGGCGCTGGCCGCCGCTCCCCTGCTCATCGCCTCGATGACCTCGTCGCCGATCCTCGTCGCCTCCGGCGCCGTCCTCCAGTTCCTGCCCTGGCTGCTGTTCGGCCTGCACGCGGGGGCCATCGCCGACCGCTTCGACCGTCGGCGCCTGGTGATGATCGCGAACGCCGCGCGGGCGGTCGTGCTCGCGGCGCTGTGCGTGTTCCTCGTGACGGGCACCGCGAACATCGGGATCGTGCTCGCGGTGGCCTTCCTGTACGGCTCGGCCGAGGTGTTCGTCGACACCGCGAGCAGCACGCTGCTGCCGATGATCGTGAAGCCGGATGACCTCGGGATCGGCAACGCGCGGCTCCAGGCCGGCTACCTCGTGGCCAACCAGTTCGCCGATCCTCCCCTCGGGGCGTTCCTGTTCGCCGCGGGGCACGCCTGGCCGTTCCTGGTCGAGGTGCTGTGCGTCAGCCTCGCGGTCGTGCTGATCTCCCGCATGGCCCGCACGCCCGTGCCGCCCCGGGCGGACGCCGCCGCACACCCGCCCGTGCACACCGACATCGCGGAGGGGCTGCGCTGGCTGTGGCGCAACCCGCCCGTGCGCATGCTGGTGATCATCATCCTCGTCTTCAACGTCACGTGGGCGGCGCCGTGGGGCGTGCTCGTGCTGTACGCGACCGAGCACCTGCAGATGGGCCCGGTGGGGTACGGCGCCCTCACCACGGCGTCCGCGGCCGGCGGCATCCTCGCGACGTTCAGCTTCGGGTGGCTCGAACGGCACGTGTCGTTCGCGACCCTCATGCGCATCGTGCTCTCGCTGGAGGTGCTGATGCACCTGGCGTTCGCGCTCACCACCGCCGGCTGGGTGGCGCTGATCATCATGTTCTTCTTCGGCGCGTACGCCTTCGTGTGGGGCACGATCTCCACGACCGTCCGGCAGCGTCTCGTGCCCGCCGAGCTGCAGGGGCGCGTCGCCTCGGTCAACATGGTCGGGGTGTTCGGGGGCATGATCGTCGGCCAGGCGCTCGGCGGAGTGATCGCCCAGCTGTGGGGGCTCACCGCACCGTGGTGGTTCGCGTTCGGCGGCGCAGCGATCACGCTGCTGCTGGTGTGGAGGCCGATCTCGCAGATCGTGAGCGCGAAACCGGTCGCCCAGACCGGCCCGGACGACGTGGACGCTCAGTCGGTGAACGAGCCGTAGACCCGCAGGGTGTTCTCGGCGAGCTGCGCGGACAGCTCGTCGACGCCGATGCCGAGCTCGGCGGCCAGGAAGCGGACCGTGATCGGCACGAGGTAGGGCGCGTTCGGACGGCCCCGCAGCGGCGTCGGCGTGAGGAACGGGGCGTCGGTCTCCACCAGAAGTCGGTCGAGCGGCGTGACCTTCAGCGCGTCGCGCAGGTTCTGCGCGTTCTTGAACGTGACGTTGCCCGCGAACGACAGGTGGTAGCCCGCGTCGGCGCACACCCGGGCCATCGCGGCGTCGCCGGAGAAGCAGTGGAACACCGTGCGATCGGGAGCGCCCACACGCGACAGGGTCTCCAGCACCGCGTCGTGCGCGTCGCGGTCGTGGATCTGCATCGCGATGCCGTGCTTCTTCGCGAGCGCGATGTGCGCCTCGAACGACTCGAACTGCGGCCCGCGGCGCTCCGGCTCGGTGCGGAAGAAGTCGAGCCCGGTCTCGCCGATCGCGCGGGTGCGCGGATGCGCCGCCAGCTCGTCGATCACCGCGAGGGCCTCGTCGAGACCGACACCGCCGCGACGGCCCTGCTCGGCATAGGTCGGCGCGTCGTTCGGGTGGATCGCCACCGCGGCGAGCACGCGCCGGTCCGAAGCCGCCGCCTCGACCGCCCAGCGCGACGACTCGATGTCGCCCGATGCCTGCACGACCCCGGCGATGCCCACGGCCTCGGCGCGGTCGAGCTGCTCCGTCAGGCTCAACGGCTCGTCGCCGTCCATGATCTCCAGGTGCGCGTGGTTGTCGTACACCGGGACGGCGAGGGGCTCAGGGGCTGCGGGATACCGCAGGTCTTTGCGCCCGTCGCCGTCTCGGCGCTGCACGTACGTCTCGGTCATGGGGTGTCGGTCAGGCCGTGGACTCCACGCGCGGGAACAGCGGCGCGAGGCCGTTGACGCTCGTGCCCGGCTTCAGCACGCCCCACGCCCCCGCCTCACGGATCGGCTGGTCCTGCAGACGACCCAGCGTCTCGGCGGCGCCCAGTGCGATCCACAGCTTCTCGGTGGACTGCGGCATCACCGGCGACAACAGCACCGCCAGGGCCCGCAGGCCCTCGGCACACGTGTACAGCACCGTGCCCAGACGCTCGCGCTTCTCGTCGTCGCGGGCCAGCGCCCACGGCTCGTTCTCGGTGATGTAGCCGTTGAGCGCGTCGACGATGGTCCAGATCGCGGAGATCGCCTCGTCGATGCGGAACTGGCCGATCGCGGCATCCGCCTTCGTCGCGGCGTCGGCGACGATCTTCTGGATCGCGAGGTCCGCCTCGGTGTACTCGGCCGCCGGCGGGACGATGCCCTCGAAGTACTTCTCGATCATCGCGGTCGTGCGGGAGGCGAGGTTGCCGAAGCCGTTCGCGAGCTCGGCCTGGTAGCGGGCGGACAGGTCCTCCCAGGAGAACGAGCCGTCCTGGCCGAACGCGATCGCCGACAGGAAGTAGAAGCGGTAGGCGTCGGAGCCGAACACGTCGGTGATCTCGGTCGGCGCGATGCCGGTCAGCTTCGACTTGGACATCTTCTCGCCGCCGACCAGCAGCCAGCCGTGCGCGAACACGCCCTGGGGAACGTCGAGCCCCGCCGCCATCAGCAGCGCGGGCCAGATCACCGCGTGGAAGCGCAGGATGTCCTTGCCGACCACGTGGTACGCGGGCCAGCGGCGCGCGAACGTCTCCTCATCGGAGCCGTAGCCCACGGCGGTGGCGTAGTTGAGCAGCGCGTCGACCCACACGTAGATCACGTGCGACTCGTCCCACGGCAGCGGGATGCCCCAGTCGAACGTGGAGCGCGAGATCGACAGGTCCTTGAGCCCCTGGCTCACGAACGACACGACCTCGTTGCGCGCCGAGTCCGGCCGCACGAAGTCGGGCTCGGTCTTGTACAGCTCGAGCAGCCGGTCCTGGAACTCGCTCAGCTTGAAGAAGTAGTTCTTCTCCTGCAGCAGCTCCAGCGGCTTGGAGTGGATCGCACACACCTTCAGCCCCTCGAAGGGACCGGTGCCGTCGACGATCTCGGACTCCGGCTTGAACTCCTCGCAGCCCACGCAGTAGAGCGCCTCGTACTCGCCCGCGTAGATGTAGCCGCGGTCGTACAGGCGCTGGAAGAACGTCTGCACGTTGGTCTCGTGGCGCTCCTGCGTCGTGCGGATGAAGTCGTCGTTGGCGACATCGAGGGTCGTCAACAGCGGGAACCAGCTCTCGCTGACCAGCTTGTCCACCCACTCCTGCGGCGTCACGCCGTTGGCCGCCGCCGCCCGCAGCATCTTCTGCCCGTGCTCGTCGGTGCCCGTGAGCATCCAGGTGTCATCCCCCGCCTGGCGGTGCCACCGCGCGAGCGTGTCGACCGCCACCGTCGTGTACCCGTGGCCGATGTGGGGCACGTCGGACGGGTAGTAGATGGGCGTGGTGATGTAGAAGGATTCGCCTGCGGGCATGGAGCAATTCTAGGTGGCGCGGCGCTCGTGGTTACGCGCTCACGCGACCGTCACCTCGACGCGGTGCCAGCCCTGGGCGCCGTCCGGCACGGGAGCCGCCCGGTCCGCGGTCTGGGTCTCCCCTTCGGCGTTCACGGCGCGGCACTCGATGGTGTGCGCGCCGCTCTCCGCCGTCCACGGCAGACGCCACTGCACCCACGTGTCGGCGGAGATCTCGGCGGCCAGCTCCGCGCGCTGCCACGGCCCCTCGTCCACCCGCACCTCGACGCCCTCGATGCCGGTGTGCTGCTGCCACGCCATGCCCGCGATCACCGCGTCGCCCGCGTCGATACGCTGCCCGGGGCGCGGCACGTCGATGCGCGACTGCAGCTTGACGGGCCCGCGCTCCGACCACCCCCGGGTCGTCCAGTACGCGGCGGCCCTGTCGAAGCGGGTGACCTCCAGCTGCGTCACCCACTTCGTCGCCGACACGTAGCCGTACAGCCCTGGCACCACCATCCGCACCGGGAAGCCGTGTTCGAGCGGCAGCGGCTCGCCGTTCATGCCCACCGCGAGCAGGGCGTCCCGGTCGTCGGTGAGGGCCTCGAGCGGGGTCGAGGCCGTGAAGCCGTCGGCCGAGGTCGAGAGCACCATGTCGGCATCGGGGTCGACGCCCGCGCGGGCGAGCATCTCCCGCACCGGGTACCCCAGCCAGCGCGCGGTGCCGATCAGCGAGCCGCCCACCTCGTTCGACACGCACGCGAGCGTGACATCGGCCTCCACGAGCGGCAGGGCGAGCAGCTCCTCCCACGTGAGCACGACCTCGCGATCGACCATGCCGTGGATGCGCAGCGACCAGTCGGCGGGGTCCACGCGCGGCACGATGAGAGCGGTGTCGATGCGATAGAACTCGGCGTTCGGGGTGACCACCGGCGCGAGACCGGGGATGTCGAGCTCGGCCCCGGCGGGCACGGCAGCGGCGGGGCGAGCCGGGGAGGGCAGCCGCAGCGCCGCACGGACGGCTTCGACGGAGCGCGTCGCGCCACGGGCGAGCGAGCTGCCGATGAGCGCGACGAGCCCGACCGCGGCGGCCCCGGCCGTCCACAGCAGGAAGCGGCGGCGATCCTCGTGGTCCGGTGCGAGTCCGGCGACCGGGCGGAGGCGGCGGATCAGCAGGCGCAGCACGATCACGGAGACGAGACCGGCGACCAGCCCGGGAAGCCACGCGAACGGGCCGGAGCCGGGGCGGATCAGCGCGACGACGACGGCG
>NZ_SSDO01000045.1:0-15704 GCF_004794395.1 Microbacterium sp. K41
ACGAAGCCGAAGATGAGCGTCCCGAGGAACAGGATGATTCCGATGATGGCTAGCCAAAGGAGCCCCTTGATGGCGAAGCCGACAACCGCCAAGACGGCCCACACGACGAGCAAGATAACGAGGACTGTCCACATGTCGCTCACGCTACGCGCATCGACTCGGGATAGATATGCCTACTCCGGTGAGTTGCCTCGCAGTTTGAACACACACGCGGTGACGATTGCTGCATGGGTCAGGGCTGGATCGATGAGAGCCTCGTAAGCAAATTCGTGCCCTCGCCGGTCGGCGCGTGGAAGCTGTGAGTTCATACAGCTTGGCGGCGTACTGTCAGAAAATGAATGCACAACTGAAGAACGTGGAACCACTGGGCCTCAAGGCTGTCATGATCAGTTCTCTGCCGTCGACTCTGATGACGGACGACGCTCCGGACCGGTACACCGTGGAAGCGGTTTTCACACGCAAGGCCGATCGCGACGAAGTTGCCGCGATTCACGGGGCGGCGATGCGTGACTTTCTCTCTTCGGAGGGATACCCGACTGTTGAGCTGAAGGTCTCCGATCGCCGACTGGAGATTTCGAACACGAACCTGGTCGAGTTGCGTGACGGCCTAGCTGCCGTGATTGCAGGACAGTTGATAGAAATCACTCGACGGCTTGTGGCCGAGCGATTCGTTTCGGCACTGCGTCTCGAGGACGCGTCGGTCCGCGAGCACGATCGAGCTGCACTCGTCGTGTCTCTCGCTGAATCGGTAGTGTTCGCCGCTCGTCCGCGGGACGTTGCCGGTGATGAGGGATCGTCGATTGGCGAGTGGGAAGAAGAGGGCGGTTCGCCCCGAGGCTAGGGGCATATCGCAGGAGGCCATCATGGACGATGTTTCTGCGGACGCAAGAGTCGAGCATGTTCGAGCGGAGAGTTCGTTCACCGGGCTGGCGCAGCAGATGCGCGCCTCGGGGCTGCTCCGCCGACGGTACGGCTACTACTGGATGAGGTTGATTGCCGCGCCGATCATTGTGGCTGCCGGAATCGCGGGCTTCGTGTTGATCGGAGACACGTGGTGGCAGCTGTTCGTGGCAGCGGGGTTCGCCATCATATTTACGCAGATCGCGTTCCTCGGTCATGACGCGGCCCACCGGCAGATATTCGTCTCGGGCAGGTGGAATGACTGGGTGAGCCTCATCCTCGGTGACTTGCTTGTCGGCATGAGCTATGGATGGTGGCAGCACAAGCACACCAAGCATCATGGCAATCCGAACAAGCTCGGAGCTGACCCGGATATCGAGCTTCCGGTCATCGCGGTCACTAACGAGAGTGCCGGGAAGTACCAGCGCGGGCCGTTGCGGTGGCTGCGCGCGCATCAAGGGTGGCTCTTCTTCCCGATCCTTCTTCTGGAGGGAGTTTCCCTTCACGCGTCTGGAGTGCGTCGGGTTTTCGCTCGAGGGCATTTGGATCGCCGATGGGTTGAGATCGTGTTCCTCTTCGTCCGTATCGTTGGATATCTAGTTGTCGTCTTCTTGGTGCTTTCCCCGGGGATCGCGTTCACCTTCCTTGCCGTTCAACTGGGACTCTTCGGCTTCTACATGGGCGTTTCATTCGCGCCGAATCACAAGGGCATGCCGGTCGTGCCACGCAATCTGAGGCTCGACTTTCTTCGTCGCCAGGTGATGATGAGTAGGAACGTTCGCGGCAGCAGGCTGCTCGATATTGCGATGGGGGGACTGAATTACCAGATTGAGCACCATCTTTTCCCGTCCATGCCCCGCCCTCATCTCCGCCGCGCGGCGCCCCTCATTGAGGGCTACTGTCTCGCGCAGGGCGTGCCCTACACCCGGGTAGGGCTGTTTCGGTCATACGCCATCGTCGTCGCGTACATCAACCGGGTTGGGTTGGGCGAAAGGGATGCCTTCGCTTGCCCGCTCGTCGAGGCGAGAGCGTCGATTGGTTCAGCGGTTCGCGTCGCGTGAGGTGTGGGTTATGGGCTGATCCGATTGCGCGTAGTGTTGCAAGCAGAGCGCAGCTCGGGACTCTGGGGAGAACCCTTGTGAAGGCTCCGGTTGAGGGGCTCTTGCCCCGCGGTTGCGATTCGCCCGCCGCGCGAGAGCCCTTCTCCTGTGGGGCGGATCGAACTACAGGTTCCAGTCCGCCCAGTCGTCGGGCAATACTCCCATCGCTGCGGCTTGAGCGGTCGGATCGACGCAGACCGTGACCCTGGTGTGGGCGCCGATGAGTACGCTGACTAGGCTGCCTGCGGTGGCGAAGGTAACGAACGCGGCGGTGTCGCTGTGGGCGGCGGCCTCGATGCGATCCATGAGAGCGACCACGTCGCTACCCGGTGGAAGCGGGTAGGTCTCGTCGTCGAATGTAATCGTCGTGCTCTGCGTCATGATCACCTCGATGTTGGTGCGCGCTGGCCGCCCGCCCCTTCAACGCTAGCTGCGTGGTCACAGGTGCGACCGGGGGTTGCACTCCGGGATCGATCGTGCGCGGTATTGCTCCCACCCGGTGGATGGCCTCGGTGACTAGTCGCAGGCGGCCGCATCGAGGGGACCGGAGAGATGGGCGGCTGCCGAAGTCCGTGGCAGCCGCCGGGTCCTCCACCCGAGCACCGGAACGCGGTAAATTCCCAGCATGAGTGAGCGGAGCCGATGGCGGGAATGGATGGCGGCAACCGACGACGAGCTGCACAAACTGACCGGACTCCGATCCGACCGCCTCGTACGCTGGGACTACCTCGGAGCTTTCGACGATGGGCTGAGTCCCGAGGAAGCCGCTGCTCGCGCGGCAGTCGAGGCGGAATGATCGATGAGGATGCGCTGGCGTGATCTGACGATGCCCTCCCTGCTTTGTGGTGCAGGTTCGAGGCTACCAAGATTCGAACATCCGTTCTATCGTCTTAACCCATGGGCACCGCAACGATCGAACACACCGCAACCATATGGATGACCAACGACACCCCGGCACGCATGGTCTACGCGGGGCAACGGTGGCGCGTCACAGACACCCCCACACGCCTCAGACACTCGACCTGGAGTGTTGAGCCGGGCGAACACCACCACGGCCTGTACGGGTGGCGATTCCAGGGCACCAACGACACCGGAGACTCGTACATCTTCGACGTGTACAAGGGCGAGGACGGGTGGCACGTCCACCGCTGCTACGACTGAATCGAGAACTACAGTAGGCAATCGCCGGAGCTGAGGGCAGCCCGCTTCCGCCCAACCGCAGCAGTAACTCTCTCGGCCTCGGTTACATAGTCGGAGAGCCCCGGGCTGATCGCCCCGAGGACGCCAGTGATTCGGCTCATCATTACGTCGTGCTTGAAGTGCGAGATGGGCTCATGGTGTGCGACGCGATTTCTGAACGTCTGGATATGGACCAGTTCGCCGTGGAGCCACTTTCGATCGTTGATCGTTATCCCCGGGAACGCTCGATGAAGTCTCGACTGCCAGAACTTTGTCTCGTAGTTGTACACCGGGTGTCGCGGCACGCCGCCACTGAGCATGCCTACCCAGAAGCCGAACGATGTCGCGGCTACAACGTCGTCGGCGCCTGGTTCAGTGCCAGTCTTGTAGAAGATTTTGTCGATCGTCCGCTTGAGCGATCCCGCTTCGTATTCCGCAAGCTGGGTCTCGTTCCACCAGTCGTCTCTTCGACCGGCGCGCATAGCGTCATGCACCGCGTTGCGTAGCGCCACCTCGAGGATGCAGATTGGGCCCCAGTACGTCGACGATAGTTCGATGTTCCAGACGTAGTGCCGGATCGCGACGTCATCACGTGAAGGCCAGGTTTTCTGGTACCTCTCGAACCGTTTGGCGCTCAAGGAAGAGGGAAGCGCGGCAACAGTAGCTGGATCCATGTAGATGAGCATGGCGGACGCGCGCTGGCTGGGCAAACGCATTCGCCCCGGGAGTCCAGCATCGCTGAATAGTCCCGGGGCGTTACCTCTTTAGGGTAGCAAACTTTGTCGTAACTTCGCCAACCCGACTGAGGTCGTCAGCCTGACCCAGGACTGCTGGAAGTCCGGGATCGGAGGTACTTGGTTTAGTTCCGATCCCCGTCTTGCGCGAGCAGGGTGACGGTGAGGTCGAAGGAATCGACGGGGACATCCAGCGTCACGGCTATGTAGTCGCGCGCCATCACCGGGATCTCTTCACCGGTGCGAGCCTGTGTCACACCGTCCAGTTCGGGTATGCGGATGAACCAGAAGTTACCGTTGCGCTCCGCAGTGACTGCGTAGGTCTTCATCGTCGCCTCCAACCACACGCTAGCGCGAAGTCATCGCCGCTCGTAGTGTCCTTGCATGTCGAAGCGGCGAGGGCAGGGAACTGGGACGATCTTCCGAGACCAGAGGGGGTACTGGACGGTTGTGCTCCCGCTTCCAAGTGTGGACGGCAAACGTAGGCGGAAGAGCTACCGTTCCAAGAAGCGCGAAGTCGTCCTTGCTCATCTGCGGGCATTCGAGCAGGCGCGTGGCGGGACTGACCTGCCCTCGTTGGAATCGTATCCATCGGATAGCGGCACAACAGTTGGCGAGTGGTTCGAATACTGGCTCGCCGAGTGCGTCTACCCGCACCTCCGACCCAAGACTGCCGACGGATACCGGTCCATCGCCAAGACGAGGATCATCCCGGCACTCGGCGCAGGCACGCCGCTCGCAGCCGTCAGAGCCGCCGACGTTCGCCGCATGCATCGTTGGATGCGGGACGAGTGCTCCCCAACCACGGTTCGCAACGCGCATGTGGTCGCCGCGCGCGCCTTCGACGTGGCCGTGCGCGAAGAAGAGATCGAACGCAACCCCGTTCGCCTAGTCGAACAGCCTCGACCAGCTCGACCGAAGCTCGACGTTCCCACTACACAAGAACTCCGGTACCTTCTCGAAGCACTGAAGACGCGCCCAGACGGGCTCAAATGGATGACGTACATCCTGACAGGTGCGCGCCGCGGGGAGGTCGTCGGACTCGAGGTGGGTCGCGTCGGTGCGCACCTCGACATCAGTTGGCAGATGCAGACCTTGAGACGCGGCGAGAACGGGCTACCGATCGCCCCACCCGACTTCGACTACCGGCACCTCTACGGCGGGTTCTTCCTAACCAGACCCAAATCAAGAGCGGGCTGGCGCACCGTGCCGCTCATCAACCCGCTACGGGGCATGATGGAACACCACCTGTCCACCATGGAGACCAACCCCTGGGGGCTCGTCTTCACCCGCAAAGGCAGGCCCATCGACCCGAACATGGAGACGCGGCTTTGGCGGACCATACAACGGGAGCTACTCGGAGAAGACCGGCGCGTCAGGCTGCACGATCTGAGACATGCCGCGGTCGATCTTCTCTATGCCGCGGACGTACCCGAGGAGTTGATCGTCGAACTCGTCGGACACTCAACACGCGCCACGACACGCTCCTATAAGAGCCCCGCGCACCTTGACCGCCTCTCCCGGGCAATGATTGGCGTCGAAGATCTCCTCGCTTGAACGTCCGCACATACTGACGCAACTCGGCAGTATCGTGCAGGCCATGGACTTCAGTGATCTGGTGGCGGGCGCAGTTAGAGCAGAGCTAGCTCGAGCGAAGAAGAAGCCTGCTGATCTCGCCGACGTGCTGGGCCTGAGCAGACCGACGATCTACGGGCGCATTTCCGGCGCATACCCGTTCACGACAGCAGAGCTAGAGCAGGTCGCGTCGTTCATCGGGATCACCGCACAGGACATCATGCTTTCCGCCGCCCTCCCGGAATCCTTCGGGGGCGGTCGCCTGTCAGAAGTGGCGCCGCTATCAGCAGGGCGTGTGGAGGCATGGGCTCAGCCCCCAGGCTCCTCCAGACGACCTCAGCGGCTGTGAGGGGTGTGCGCCCAGTCCGCACTTAGTCCGCAAACTGTGCCTTACTCGCCAACATCGAACAACAACCGTCGATGCCCGTTGCCCCGATAAGTCAACGGACTCAACATCCACCAACCCTCCACAATCAGCCCACGGCTGTTCGTCAACTACCGCTAGGTCGCGCGGCACAGAGGGGATCCGGCGTCGCCGGGTCCCCTTTCGCGTGCGCTCCGACTTTCCCCGGTCAACGCATATCGAGATATCGGTGTGCTTGACCAAGACTGGAAGCGGCCCCGATCCGTCGGAGCCATGGACGCCCTCGTTGCACGCCGCCCGCGCGGAACGAGGTGCCCGGGATTCGCAGGCGCTCTCGTGGGGACGAGGGTGCAGGCACCGCGGGCTCGCGTCACCGGATCCGAAGTGCCCGCACCACGGTGAAGGAAGAATGAACAGCTCACCGGCCCGCTGCCCGCCCCCACGAACATCGGATCCGCAGGTGAGAAAGATCGGCACGGAGTCCCCGGCCCCACCGCCACACGGGGGGCCGCGGAACCGTGACAAGAAGTGAAACTGGGGGCTGGTCCATGGGGCACGTCGAGACGAAGACCATCGGAGAAAGCAAGCAACTCCTCGCCGACGAGGTCTTCCACCACATCGGAAGACTCATCGTCGAGGGCGAACTGGGGGAGGGCGAGCGCATCCGCGACGTCGACGTGGCCGATGAGCTCCACGTCTCCCGGACCCCGGTCCGAGAGGCGCTGCAGCGACTCGAGAGACTCGGGCTCGTGACGATGTACCCGAGTCGGTACACCGAGGTGACCGCGGTGACGGCGGCCGTCGTGACGCAGTCGCTCGAGTTCGCCGGGTACCAGGCGGGCATCGCCGCCCGGATGGCCGTGCCACGGCTCAGCCCGGCGGAGCGCCAGCGGGTCGTCCGCCTGATGGAAGAGGTGCGCCGCACGCTGCGCGACGGGGCATCGACCTCGAGTGCGCGGTGGGCCGTGTTCGCGTATCTCGCGGAGCACAGCGGCAACCACCAGCACCGCATGCTGATCGCCGACGTCGACGTCGCCCTCGCCCGCAACCTGCGCGCGTGGGTGGTTCCTCGCGGAGACCGTGAGCGCATGCGACAGGTGTACGACGACTTCGAGATCGCCGTCACGCGGGGCAACGGGGACGAGGCGGAACGCCTGGCCCGTGCGATGTACTACGTCTGAGCGGCCCTCCAGCCGACCACCCAGCGGTCCAGGCGTCGATACGCGTCCTCACGGGCCGCGTGTCGCGACAGGAACACGTCGTGCAGCGCTCCGTCGATGCGCTCGACGGTCACCGTCGAGCCCAGCCGGAGCGCTGCACGGGCGATGTCATCGACCACGAGCACCGAATCCGCCGACGTGAGGTCGTCCGACCATCGCGTCGGCGGGACGAAACGCGCCGACAGCAGCACGCACACCGGTGCCTCGATCGACAGCCCTGCCGCCACCGTCCGATGGCCCGACAGGATCGCGTTCAACCAGCCGGCGTACACCGCCATGGTCTGCACCGGACGCCAGGCGAGGTTCACGTCCATCGGGTCGTCGGGGTCGGCCACCTCCTGCTGGGCCCTGGTGTAGTAGCCGAGGTCGACCTGGGGCGCCGCGTCCAGCGGCCGGATCCGCGCCTGGAACTCGACCATCGGCGCGATCGCCGCGCGGACGGGGGCGAACTGGAACTCCAACCACGGGCTGTTGAGGATGAGGGCGTCCGCGGTGTGCGGGTGCCGAGACGCCCACAGGCTCAACGTGAGCCCGCCGGTCGAGTGACCGAGGAGGACCAGCCGCCGTGCGGACTCCTCTCCCCCCTCACCTCGGCCCATCGCCGTCAGTGCGGCGGCGATGTCCTCGTCATAGGTCGCCAGATCGCTGATGTACCCCGGGGTCTGGCCCTCGCGCAGACTGCGTCCGTACTTGCGCAGGTCCAGCGCGAAGAAGCGCGCACCGCGAGCCGTCCAGAAGCGCGCCAGCCGCTTCTGGAAGAAGTAGTCCGACCAGCCGTGGATGTAGAGCACGTCCACGCCCTCGAGCGGGCGCCGACGCCCCCTGGCCCGATCCCACCAGCCGGACGGCGCGGGCAGCGCACGCACCAGTGTGGCGACCACGGGTCCCTGGTCATCGACGCCGAGGTCGAGCGTCAGCTGCTCGAACTCCTCGCCCAGCACATCCGGGATCCACTCGGCCATGCGTCTCCCCCCGTCGCCGCCAGGCTAGCCCACGGGGCTACTGACCGCCCGGGCGACCGACACCGAAGTTCTCCACGATGGTCGACGCGAGCGGCGCGAGGTCGCTGATGCCCGATCCCTGGAAGGTGATCAGCCGCAGCCAATCCGTCCCGATACGGACGTCGAGCACCGTGCGGCCCTGCTCGTCCACACCCGTGAGCGCGGCATCCGCGCCCGCGACCTCCACCGGCTTCTCGCCCTCGATCTGCTCGAACGCCCACGCCCCTCCGGGCAGTGTCGTCAGCATCAGGTAGCCCTGCGCGCTGTATTCGTCGTCGCCCGAAGCGTAGTAGCAGATGCGGGAACCGTTGACCGTCTGGTACACCTCGGCCGGGATGGACCACCCGCCGAAGCCGTCGATCACGTGCACCTCGGTGCCGAGCTGCTCACCGAACTCGACGTCGGTGAGGAACCGCGAGCACTCCACGCCCGCGATCGCGCTCTCCGGCACCACGACCTCACGCAGCGACGCCGCGGCGGCCGCGCCGATGCGACGCAGTCCCTCCTTGATCGCCGGCGCATCGTCCGGGCCGAGCGCCGGATCGACGACCGCCCCGGACACCAGCACCTCGCCCTCCACGACCTGGAAGAAGCAGTACCCGCCGACCTCGCAGCGCGCCTCCTCACCCGCGTAGCCACCGCGCGACTCCGCGCCCTCGATCAGGGCTGTCGCGCCCGGTGCGACCGAGACCTCCCAGTTGCGCTCGCTCGTACCGGACGAGCACGCGATGCCGCCCGCCCGCTGGAACATGTGCTGTGCGGGTCCCGGATACCAGCTCGGCGCCGACCACACCCCCAGCACCTCCGCGACCTCGCCGGCCGGTTCACCGGTGGCGGCGGTCATCTCGGCGGCCACGTCGGTGCAGCTCACATCGAACGCCGGCGTCGGGGCGACGATCGGATCCGTCGTCGGCGTGGGCGATGCCGAGGCCGACGGCGTCGACGTCTCGGTGGGCTCAGGCTCCGGCGCGCATCCGGAGAGCAGCAGCACGGTCACGGCCGCGAGGGCCAGGAGGGGGCGGTGTCGCATGCCCTCAGCCTAGGGCGGAGTGCTCCTCCGGCCCGGGCGCGCTGCGGCGATCCGGGCGGGTCACTCGCCCCGCGACACCCGCACCATCTCCTCGCGCGGCACGACCTTCACGCGGGCGCGCTCGTGCGGGGCGCCCAACGCGATCTCGTGCTCGTCGAGGCGGTGCCACCCGTCGAGGTCGGTCCACGCGACGCCGCGCTCGGCCAGCAGCGCCGGGATGGCCTCCTCCGACGGATCCTCCGGGTGCCACCAGGAGCCCTGGTCGTTGATGACGTGCCGCACGGTCTCCATGGCGTCGGACTTCGTGTGCCCGATGAGCCCGACAGGTCCGCGCTTGATCCATCCCGTCGCATAGACGCCGGGCACGCGCTCGTTGGAGTCCTTCGCCAGCACCTGACCCTCGCGGTTCGGGATCACGCCGTGCTTCTTGTCGAACGGAACACCGGGGAGCGGGGAGCCGAAGTAGCCGATCGCGCGGTACAGCGCCTGCACCGGGACCTCACGGAGCTCGCCCGTGCCGATCGCGCCACCCTGCCCGTCGGGCTTCGTGCGCTCGTAAACCAGGGCGGCGACGCGGCCCTGGTCGTCTTTGCGCACCTCGACCGGCTTCGCCCAGAAGTGCAGGTGCAGGCGGCGCGAGGCCGTTCCCCCCGCGTTGTTGACGGAGTCGCGCTTGCGCCACGACTGCAGGATGCGGTCGATCACCATGACCTGCTTGTTGCTGGCGATCGCGTCGCGCGCCGCCTCGTCGTAGTCGAAGTCCTCGTCGTACACGACCATGTCGACGTCGCGCAGCTCCCCGAGCTCGCGCAGCTCCAACGGGGTGAACTTGACCTGGGCCGGACCGCGGCGACCGAACACGTGCACGTCGGTGACAGCGCTCGCCTTCAGCCCCTCGTACACGTTCTCCGGGACCTCGGTCACCAGCAGGTCCTCCGCATGCTTGGCCAGCATGCGCGACACGTCGAGCGCCACGTTGCCGTTGCCGAGCACCGCGACCGACTCCGCATCGAGAGGCCACTCGCGCGGCACGTCGGGGTGGCCGTCGAACCAGCTCACGTAGTCGGCGGCGCCGTACGATCCGACCGCATCGATGCCCGGGATGTCGAGGGAGGTGTCGCGGATCGCGCCCGTCGCGAAGATCACCGCGTGATAGTGCCGCTTGAGGTCGTCCAGCGTGATGTCCTCGCCGAAGCGCACGTTGCCGAACAGGCGGATGTCGCCGCGGTCGAGCACATCGCGGAGGGCCGTGATGATGCCCTTGATGCGCGGGTGGTCCGGGGCGACCCCGTACCGCACCAACCCGTAGGGGGCCGGCAGCTGCTCGAACAGGTCGATCGAGACGTCGAACTTGCGCTCGGCCTTCAGCAGGATGTCCGCGGCGTAGATACCGGCGGGGCCGGCGCCGACGATGGCCAGTCGGAGCTTGGTCATGGAGGTCCTTTCGTATGCCGTCGCCGCCGTCACGCGGCGCGAAGCCGCGGGTCGCGTCAGCTCGAGCGCTCGGCGAGGGTCTCGGCGAATCGGGTCAATGCCTCGCGCACGGTGCCGCGCGGCAACGGCCGGAGGGCGTCGATCGCCTCCTGGGTCCACGCATGCGCGAGCTCGAGGGTCTTCTGCGTGACCGGGTGGTCGCGCAGCTCGTCCAGGGGGCCGTCGAGGATCGCGGGGTCGGCGCCGTCCGCGATGAGCGCGACGCCGTCGTCGATGCGGGCCGCCAGGTCTTCGGCCGTCGCATCCTTCTGCGCCTTGAGCAGCAGGTAGGGCATGGTCGGCACGCCGGCGCGCAGGTCGGTGCCCGGCACCTTGCCGGTCTCCTCGGGCTTGGCCGACAGGTCGATCACGTCGTCGAGCAGCTGGAACGCGACGCCGATCTTCTCGCCGTACACCCGCAGCGGCTCCTCGTACTCGGTCGGCGCGTTCGAGAAGATCACGCCCCCCTGCGTCGCCGCGGCGATGAGCGAACCGGTCTTGTCGGCCAGCACCTGGATGTAGAACGCGATCGGGTCGTCATCGGGCTGCGGACCGAGGGTCTCGTGCATCTGTCCGAGGACGAGGCGCTCGAACGTGTCGGCCTGGAGACGGATCGCCCGCTCGCCGAGCCGGGACATGAGCTGGCTGGCCCGGGAGAACAGGATGTCGCCGGTGAGGATGGCGATGTTGTTGCCCCAGACCGCATGGGCAGCGGGCACCCCGCGGCGGCGGTCGGCGCCGTCCATGACGTCGTCGTGATACAGCGATCCGAGGTGGGTGATCTCCAGCGCCTTCGCGACGTCGATCACCTCGGGGGTGTTGCCGTCACCCAGCTGCGCGGCGAGCAGCGTGAGCACGGGCCGGATGCGCTTGCCGCCGGCCTCGTACAGATAGCGGCTCGCGGCGTCGGCCAGCGGATCGGCCACGCGGACGTCATCGGCGAGCCCGGTCTCCACGAGCTCGAGCCCGTCCTCGATCGTGCGGGCCACCCGGCGTCCGGCGGGGCCGATGAACACGCGATCGCTGAAGCCGAGACGGCTCGCCAGTCGCGAACCCGGGGGGTGGGGGCTCGAAGTCACGCTCCCAGCCTACCCGCGTCGGATGCCGCGGTTCGCGCCGTGCTCACGCGGGCTTGCGCGCGCGGTGCAGGGCGACGATGCCGAACGAGAGGTTGCGGTACGCGACGTCCTGCCACCCGGCATCGCGGATCCACGCGGACAGCCGCTTCTGGTCCGGCCACTCGCGGATCGACTCGTTCAGATAGTCGTACGCATCGCCGTTCGTCCCGGCCACCCGGGCCACCCGCGGGAGCACCTGGGCGTTGTAGAAGCGGTACGCCCCGCGGAACAGCTTGCCCGGCGGCGTCGAGAACTCGTTGATCACCAGGCGTCCGCCGGGATTGGTCACGCGGTAGAGCTCGCGCAGGGCCTTCTTCGGGTCGTTCACGTTGCGCAGCGCGTACGACATGGTGACCGCGTCGAACTCCCCGTCCTCGAACGGGAGGGCGGTGGCATCGGCCTGCACGAAGGACAGGTTGCGCATCGCTCCGTGCCGACGTCGGCCCTCCGCGAGCATGCCCGGCGAGAAGTCGGCCGCGACGACCTGCGCGCCGCTGCGGGCCAGGGACGCCGAGGACGACGCCGTGCCCGCCCCGAGGTCGAGGATGCGCTCCCCCGGCTTCGGCGCCACGGCCCGGGTGGTGGCGGCGCGCCACAGGGCGTCGTTGCCGAAGGTCATGGCCGTGTTCGTGCGGTCGTAGCCCGCCGCGACCTGGTCGAACATGCCGCTCACGCGGGCGGGGTCCTTGCCGAGGTCGGCGCGGTTCTTGTCGTTCGAGGTCACGCGTTCAGTCTAGGCGCGAGATCGAGCGCCTCCAGCCGGTCGAGCCAGACGTCGGCGGTGGCATCGTCGAACGGCGCGACCCTCACCCGCACCCGCCCCTCCAGGTCGAGCGCGAGCGCCTCCAGGTGGGTCATGACGTCGGCCGGATACCCGTACACGACGCTGTGCTCGGCCCACTCGTCGCGGTCGTCGACCCAGGTGCCGCGCTCCCCCTCCACGCACACGACGTCGAGGTCCATGTCGATCCCGACGGCACGCAGCGGGTCGTCCGACCACTGCACCTCCCACCCCAGGTCGATGTAGATGCGCAGGCCGCGCGGGTGCTGCCGGTTCACGGTCAGGGCGAAGTCGCGACTCGGCGGGACCAGCGTCACATTGGGCGTCGCGGCGTGGAACTCCGCCCCCGGGCGGGCGCTGTGCCAGCCGGCGGGCTGACCGACCCAGTCGCCCCAGTGATCGGCACCCAGGTAGACGCACTCGTGCCGCCAGTGCGGCGACCCGTCCCACTTGCGCCACTGGAAGACCATCTCGGTGCCGGGTGCGGGGCGCGCGTCGCTCATCCGCCCACCCTACGACGCGGGATCGCCGCCGGCGCCGCGGCCTAGGCTGGACACGTGCATCACACCCACCTGGTCGTGGAGACCCGACAGATCGACCCGGTCGAAGACCTCCTCGCCTACGCCGACCCCGCACGCCCCCTCGCCTGGCTCCGCCGTGGAGACGGGATCGTCGCGGTCGGCGAGCCGTTCGCCGAGATCCGTCCGACCGCCGAACCGGGGCAGACGCGTCTCGAAGCCCTCGCGACGTTCTGGCGGGGGCTGTCCGCCCAGGCCGACGTGACCGACCCCCTGGGGCTGCCGGGCACCGGGCTCGTGGCGTTCGGCGCCTTCACGTTCGATCCGTCGTCCACCGCCGACAGCGTGCTCACGATCCCCTCCCGCGTGCTCGGCCGCCACGGCGACCGGTTCTGGGAGACGCGGATCCGCCTGGCCGAGGACACCGCGCGACCCACAGCGCTCGAGACCCGCCCGTACGGTCCGCACTGGGCCGGTACGGTCGGCCCCGGCGCACAGAGCCCCCAGGGCTACCAGGACGCGGTCCGCGCCGCGCTCGAGCGCATCGCCGACGGGGAGCTCAGCAAGGTCGTGCTCGCGCGCGACCTGCGCGGCACCGTCCCCGCCGGGTCCGATCTGCGGCGCCTCGTGCGAGCCCTCGCGACCGGCTACCCCGACACCTGGGCGTTCGCGGTGGACGGGCTCATCGGCGCGAGCCCGGAGACCCTCGTGACCGTGCAGGACCGCACCGTCACCGCGCGCGTGCTCGCCGGCACCATCGGCCGCGGTGCCGACGCCGACGCCGACACGGCCGCGTCGACGCACCTGGCCTCCAGCATCAAAGACCTCGACGAGCACCAGTACGCGGTGCAGAGCGTGCTCACGGAGCTCCGCCCGCACACCAGGGCGCTGGCCGCGAGCGAGCAGCCGTTCCTCCTGAAGCTGCCGAACCTGTTCCACCTCGCGACCGATGTGGAGGGCGAGCTCGAGGAGGGGAGATCGGCCCTCGACCTCGTGCGCGCGCTGCATCCGACCGCGGCGGTCGCCGGAACGCCCACGGCCGCGGCGGTCTCCGCCATCCGCGACCTGGAACCCTTCGACCGCGGGCGCTACGCCGGACCGGTCGGCTGGGTCGACGCGGACGGCAACGGCGAGTGGGCCATCGCGCTCCGGTGCGCGCAGTTCACGGCGACCGGAGGCGCGATCGCGGTGACCGCCTACGCCGGCGCCGGGATCGTGGCGGGATCGGATCCCGAGAGCGAACTGCTGGAGACCCGCGTGAAGTTCCGCCCCCTGGTCGACGCCCTGGCCTGACGACCACAGCCCCGGTCAGCTCGCGGCCAGCCGCCTCTTCTCCGCCTCCACGTCGAAGTCGGCGACGGGCCACTGCGGGTCGATGTCCTGCAGCGCCGCGAGCAGCAGCTCCTGCACCGCGAGCCGCGCGTACCACTTGGCGTTCGCCGGCACCACGTACCACGGTGCCGCGTCGGTCGAGGTGCGGTCGAACACCGTCTGGTAGGCCTGCATGTACTGCGGCCACAGCATCCGCTCATCCACGTCGCCCGGGTTGTACTTCCAGTGCTTGTCCGGACGCTCCAGCCGCTCCATGAGTCGCGCCTTCTGCTCCTCGGGCGAGATGTGCAGCATCACCTTGACGATGCGGACGCCGGAGGCTGCGATCCGCTCCTCGAACGCGGTGATCGCGTCGTAGCGGCGCTCGATCTCCGCGGCATCGGCGAGCTGCCGCACCCGCCCGATCAGCACGTCCTCGTAGTGCGAACGGTCGAACACCCCAATGAAGCCGGGCTCCGGGAGGCGCTTCTCGACGCGCCACAGGAAGTCGTGCCGCCGCTCCTCCTCGGTCGGGGCCTTGAACGCGGCGAGCGCGACGCCCTGCGGATCCACACCGCCGACCACGTGCCGGACGATGCCGCCCTTGCCCGCCGAGTCCATCGCCTGCAGCACCAGAAGCACCGCGTCCTGCGCCGTGCCGACCCGACTCTGCGCGAACAGACGCTCCTGCAGGTCGTTCAACCGCTCCAGCCCGGCGGCGAGGTCCTCCCTCCCGCGCGACTTGCCGTGGTCGTACCCCGGCGTGGCGTCCGGATCGACATCGGCGAGGCGGAAGCCGGGCCCCACCCGCAGGTTCTGAGTCCAGGTGTGCGCGTTCATACGCACATCCTGCCAGTCACCGCGCCAGCGGCACCTCGATGATCTGACGTCCGCCGTGCGGGGACGTGAGGGCCTGATCCAGTGCCGTCCGGGTCGTGACGCGCTGATACTCCCACCCGTACGCCAGCGCGAGATGCTCCAGGCGCACGCCATGCGGGGTGTAGAAGACCCGGTCGAGATGCGCGGACGGCGCCGACGACGCCACCTCGAGCCCGTCGAAGATCGTGCCGCCGCCGTCGTTGCCGACGATCACCTGCAGCCGCGGCTCCTGCTCTCCGGGCGGCAACAGCAGCGCCCCGACGTCGTGCAGGAACGCAAGATCACCCAGCAGCACGCGCGTGATCCCGGGGGCGCCGGCGGCCTGACTCGCGACCGCGATACCGGTGGCGGTGGCGATCGTGCCGTCGATGCCCGCGAGCCCGCGGTTGGCGTGCACCGGGACCTTCTTGCCCGCCAGGACCTCGTCGGCCACGCGCACGAGCCGGGACGACCCGAACACGAGGCGGTCGTGCGGCCACGTGGCCCGCCACACCGCGTCGACCAGCCGCTCGCGGTCGAGC
>NZ_SSDO01000460.1:0-4599 GCF_004794395.1 Microbacterium sp. K41
GGCGGCTCGGGCTCCGTCGATGCTCCCCCCTCCGCGCCGCGCCGCCCCGTGGCCGTCCGTTCGCCCCTCGTGCGACGCCTCGCGCGAGACCTGGGGCTCGACGTGCACACCATCACCCCGAGCGGAGCCGACGGCGCCATCACCCGGGCCGACGTCCTGCGCGCCGCCGTGGACCATGCGGTCGACGGCGTCACCGCGCCGCATCACACGGCCTCCGACTCCGCGGCCCTCGGCACGACGGCAGGCGCCACCTCGGCCTCCGGCACCGCAGCCCCGACCTCCACGACCGGCACCGGCGAGCTCGACGGCCTCCCCGTGCGATCCCGCGAGCGCCTGTCGCCGCTGCGGCGCGCCGTGAGCGCGAAGCTCGCGCGCAGCCGCTCCGAGATCCCCGAGGCCACGGTCTGGGTCGACGTGGATGCGACGGAACTGTGGGACCTCCGCGGGCAGATGGCCCCGGAGGGCGAGCGGCCGCCGTCGATCACGGCACTGCTGGCGCGGTTCGTGCTGCTGGCGCTGGAGGACTATCCGGTCCTCGCGTCGCGGCTGAGCGAGGACGGCGGCGAGCTGATCTCCTTCGACGGCGTGAACCTGGGCGTCGCGGCCGACACCGAGCGCGGCCTCCTGGTGCCGGTGGTCCCGCGGGCGCACGCGCTCACGGTGGCGCAGCTCGACACGGCGCTGCGCGAACTGGCCGCGACCGCCCGCTCCGGGTCCATGCCGCCCGAGCGCCTGCGCGGCTCGACCTTCACGCTCAACAACTACGGCGGCCTGGGGGTCGACGGCTCCGCGGCGATCATCAACCATCCGGATGTCGCGATCCTCGGCATCGGTCGCATCGTCGAACGCCCGTGGGTCGTGGAGGGAGCGATCGTGCCGCGGCGGATCGCCCAGCTGTCGCTCGTGTTCGATCACCGGGTCTGCGACGGCGGTTATGCGGCCGGGTTCCTGCGCCGGGTGACGGAGCTGATCGAGCATCCGCTGCGTGCGTTCGGGAGGATCTGAGGCCGCAACCTGTTGCGCACTCTCGTGGCGCGGCGGACGATGCGCTACGCTCGGCGATTACTGACCGATCATTCGGTAAGTAATCGACGGCGTCCCCCGCGCCGCCCGACCAGACGCAGAACAACGGAGTTCGCATGACCTCAGCCACCGCTGCCGCCTCGTCCACCGGAAGGATGCCCGCCGAAGAGCGCCGGGTGCTCGCGGGCACCCTCGTGGGCACCTCGATCGAGTGGTACGACTTCTTCATCTACGCGCAGGCCGCCGGCCTCGTGCTCGCGCCGCTCTTCCTCGCCCCGATCGCGGAGTCCAGCCCCGGGCTCGCCCAGGTGCTGTCGTTCGCCACGATCGGCATCTCGTTCCTGTTCCGCCCGCTCGGCGCGATCGTCGCCGGACACCTGGGTGACAAGCTCGGCCGCAAGAAGATGCTCGTCTTCACGCTCGTCATGATGGGCCTGTCCACCTCGCTGATCGGCCTGCTGCCGACGTACGCGGCGATCGGTGTCGCCGCGCCGATCCTCCTCATCCTCCTCCGCATCCTGCAGGGCTTCTCCGCGGGCGGCGAGTGGGGCGGTGCCGCCCTGATGGCCGTCGAGCACGCGCCGACGGGCCGGCGCGGCCTGTTCGGCGCCTTCCCGCAGATCGGCGTGCCGGTCGGCATGATCCTGGCGACGTTCACGCTGTGGGCGCTCACCACCTCGATGTCGCCCGAGGCGTTCCTGGAGTGGGGCTGGCGCATCCCGTTCCTGCTGTCGATCGTGCTGATCGCGGTCGGCTACGTGATCCGCCGCGCGGTCGACGAGAGCCCCGTGTTCGAAGACCTGCGCCGCCGCCGCAAGGAGGCCTCGGCCCCGCTCGGGCAGCTGTTCCGCTCGAACACCAAGCAGGTCGTGCTGACGGCCGTCATCTTCATCGCGAACAACGCCGCCGGCTACCTGCTCATCGCGTTCTTCGCCACCTACGCGGTCACCGCGCTGGGGATGGAGCGTCCGCCCGTGCTCCTGGCGACCACGCTCGCCTCGTTCGGCTGGCTGATCTTCACGCTGTGGGGCGGGCACCTCTCCGACCGCCTCGGGCGCATCCGCACCTTCCAGATCGGGTACGTCGCCCTGGCGGTGTGGGCGATCCCGATGTGGTTCCTGATCGACACCGCGAACATCGTCTGGTACTTCGTGGCACTGTTCGTGATGACGTTCGCCCTCGGGCTGTCGTACGGCCCGCAGGCAGCGCTGTACGCCGAGATGTTCCCGGCGAACGTGCGCTACTCGGGCGTCTCGATCGGCTACGCGCTGGGCGCGATCCTCGGCGGGGCGTTCGCGCCGATGATCGCGGAGTCGCTGCTGAACCAGTTCCACGCGGCGTGGACGATCGGCCTCTACATCGCCATCGCCTCGGTCATCTCGCTCATCGGGGTGTCGCTGGTGAAGGAGACGAAGGGCGTGGACCTCTCCGTCTGACGCGCGGGATCCGGGATCGCGGCCGGCCGTGCGCCTGTGCCATAATTACCTTACGATCGGTCAGTAATTCACGGCCGGCCGCTCCCCGGACCACCCGCAGGACGACGATGTCAGGAGATCCGCATGCCAGAGGCCTATCTCGTCGGAGGCGTGCGCACGCCGGTCGGGCGCTACGGCGGCACCCTCGCCACGGTCCGCCCCGACGATCTGGCCGCCCTCGTCGTCGGCGAGGCCGTGCGGCGCGCCGGGCTCGACCCCGCGACCGCGGAGCTCGACGAGGTCATCCTCGGCGCGGCGAACCAGGCCGGTGAGGACAACCGCAACGTCGCCCGGATGGCGGTGCTGCTCGCGGGGCTCCCCGACACCGTGCCCGGCATCACCGTCAACCGGCTCTGCGCCTCCGGCATGTCGGCCGTGACCATGGCCGCCCAGGCGATCCGCGCCGGCGACGCCGACCTCATCGTGGCGGGCGGCGTGGAGTCGATGACCCGCGCGCCCTGGGTGCAGGCGAAGCCCGAGAAGGCCTGGGCCAAGCCCGGAGCCGCGTTCGACACCTCGATCGGCTGGCGCTTCCCCAACCCGCGACTGCTCGCGCGCGACAAGGCCACGTTCACGATGCCGGAGACCGCGGAAGAGGTCGCCCGCGTCGACGGCATCACGCGCGCGGAGGCCGACGCGTTCGCCGTGCGGTCGCAGCAGCGCGCCGCCGCCGCGATCAGCGCCGGCCGCTTCGCCCCCGAGATCGTCGGCGTGCCCGTGCGCGACGGCGAGGTGCTCGTCGACGAGGGCCCCCGCCCCGACACGACCCTCGAGGTCCTGGCCAGGCTGCGCCCCGTGGTCGCGGGCGGCGAGGTCGTGACCGCGGGCAACTCCAGCGCCCTCAACGACGGCGCGTCCGCGGTGCTGGTGGCGAGCGCCGCGGCCGTGGAGCGCTACGGCCTCACGCCGCGCGCGCGCATCGTGGTGGGCACCTCGGCCGGACTCGCCCCCGAGGTCATGGGGCTCGGGCCAGTGCCCGCGACTGAGAAGGCGCTGCACCGTTCGGGGCTGTCGCTGGACGACCTGGGGTCGATCGAGCTGAACGAGGCCTTCGCGTCGCAGTCGCTCGCGTGCATCCGCCGCCTCGGGCTCGACGAGGACCGGGTGAACGCCGACGGCGGAGCCATCGCGCTGGGCCACCCCCTCGGCTCCTCGGGCTCGCGGCTGCTGGTCACGCTGATGGGCCGCATGGAGCGTGAGGGCTCGCAGTACGGCCTGGCGACGATGTGCGTCGGCGTCGGGCAGGGGGCGGCCACGATCCTGGAGGCCGTGCGATGACCGCGGCGCCGACCGCCGAGACCCCGCCCGCGACGCCGCTGCTGGTCGAGCACCGCGAGGACCGGGTGATCGCGACCCTGAATCGTCCGCACAAGCGCAACGCGATCGACCAGGCCACGATCGACGCGCTGCACGCCCTGTGCGCGGAGCTGGAGGAGACGCCGAAGACGCTGATCCTCACCGGGGCCGAGGGCGTGTTCGCCGCGGGTGCCGACATCGCCCAGCTGCGGGAGCGCCGCGCCGCCGACGCGCTGCGCGGCATCAACGCCCACGCGTTCGTGCGCCTCGCGGAGCTGCCGATGCCCGTGATCGCCGCGATCGACGGCTACGCCCTGGGCGGTGGGGCCGAGCTCGCCTACGCCGCGGACATCCGCCTCGCCACGCCCGCGCTCCGCATCGGCAACCCCGAGACCGGTCTCGGGATCATCGCCGCGGCCGGGGCATCGTGGCGGCTGAAGGAGATCGTGGGTGAGGCCAGGGCCGCCGAACTGCTGCTCACCGGTCGCACGGTGCTCGCTGACGAGGCGCTGCGCCTCGGGATCGTCTCCGCTCTGCACGAGCCGGACGAGCTGCTCGACGCCGCCCACGCCGTGGCCGACCGCATCGCCCGCAACGACCCCGCGGCCACGATGGCGACCAAGCGCGTGCTGCGCGCCCCGCGCGACCGGCACCCCGCCGTCGACCTGGAGGAGCAGTCCGTGCTCTTCGAGAGCCCGGAGAAGTTCCGCCGCATAACCGCCTTCCTGGAGCGGAGAGACCGATGACGACCACCTCACCCGCCCCCTCCGCGGCCGCCGCGACGGCCCCGCCCACCGCCCCGGCG
>NZ_SSDO01000461.1:0-32916 GCF_004794395.1 Microbacterium sp. K41
CGCCTCGGCGGCCGGGGCATCGGCATCGGTCTTCTTCGCCCGCGAGCGGCGCGGGGCCTTCGCCTTGGGCGCTGCCTCGCCGGACTCGGCCTCGGCGGGTGCCGCGGCCGACTCCTCGGCCGACTTCTCGGCCTTCGCGGCGGCGGTCGCCGTGGTCGCCCGGCGCGGAGCGCGCTTGCGCACCGGCGCGGACTCCGCGGTCTGGACGGCGTCGGCCACCGGAGCAGCCTGATCGTTCTGGGTCTCGGAGAGGTTCTCCACGAGTACTCCCTTATAGGTCATGGGATATGAGCGTGAACGCGCACAACGGGTGCTGCGCACGATCGCACGGGCTGACGCTCGGCGTCAGCCAGCCTCGGCACTTGTGCCTCAAGGGTTTGCGTGCGGGTCTTGCAAGAGTTGCAATGGGGCCAGATTCACGACGTTACGTGGAGCCCTCCGCTCGATCCCCCACTGTACCACCACGAACGTCGACGGCGAGCAGCAGCGCCTCCCACGGGGTGTCGGTCACACGATCGGCGAGTTCCACCGCGTCCTGACGGCTGCCCGGGCCGTCGGCGAGCACGAGCACGCTGGGGCCCGCACCCGACACGACCGCGGCGAACCCGGCCGCGCGCAGCGCCTGCACGAGCCGCTGCGTCTCGGGCATCGCCTCGGCGCGGTAGTCCTGGTGCAGCCGGTCGGCCGTCGCATCGAGCAGCAGCTCAGGGCTCTGCATGAGCGCCGCGACCAGCAGGGCGGAGCGCGACAGGTTGAACACCGCATCGGCCGTCGACACGTGCGGCGGCTGCAGCGACCGCGCCTGCGACGTCGACATCGTGTAGGCGGGGACGAGCACGAGCGGCGAGACGCCCCGGTGCACGAGCAGCTTCTTGTGCTGCGGTCCGTGCTCGCCCATCCACGCGATCGTGAGCCCGCCGAACAGCGCGGGGGCGACGTTGTCGGGGTGACCCTCGATCTCGGTCGCCAGGCGGAGCAGGTCGGTGTCGGACAGATCCACGTCGCCCGCCAGCAGACCCTTCGCGGCCAGGACGCCCGCGGCGACAGCGGCACCCGACGACCCGAGTCCGCGGCCGTGCGGCACCCCGTTCTCCGCGACGATGCGCAGCCCGGGGACCGGGCGCCCGACGTCCTGGAACACGTAGGCGACCGTGCGCACGATCAGGTTCGACGCATCGCGCGGGATGTCGTCCGCGCCCGACCCCGTGACCTCGATCTCCAGCTGTCCGGCCGGCAGGGCGGTGACCTCGAGGTGGTCGTACACGCTGAGCGCCAGGCCGAGCGTGTCGAAGCCGGGGCCCAGGTTGGCACTGGTCGCTGGCACCGTGACCTCGACCGTGCGGCCGAGGATCGAGCGCTGCTCCTCCGGCGCCGGGGCGGCCACGGTGCTCACTCGCCTTCCACCCGCAGCACGGACACGACCCGGGCGACGACGTCGCTGCCCGCGAGGACCGCGACCGTGTCGCTCAGCGCCTGCTCCGTCGCGCGGTGCGTGCCGATGATGAGGCGGGCGGTCGGCTCGTCCTCACCCTCGACGGTCTGCACGACCGTCGCGACCGAGACGCCGCCGTCGCTGAGGATGCCCGCGACCGTCGCGAGCACGCCCGGCGCATCGGAGACCTCGAGCGTGATCTGGTAGCGGGTGGTGACGTGACCGATCGGCACGATGGGGAGGTTCGCCCTGGTCGACTCCCCCACCCCGACGCCGCCGGCGATGTGGCGCCGCGCGGCCGAGACCACGTCGCCCAGCACGGCAGAGGCCGTCTGCACGCCGCCGGCGCCCGCGCCGTAGAACATGAGCGAGCCGGCGGCCTCCGCCTCGACGAACACGGCGTTGTTCGCGCCGTGCACGGAGGCGAGCGGATGGGTCGCGGGGACCAGCGCCGGATACACGCGCACCGAGATCGACTCGGCACCGTTCGCCTCGATGCGCTCGCACACCGCGAGCAGCTTGATCACGAAGCCCGCCGCGCGCGCCTCCTCGATCATCGACGCCGTGATCGAGGTGATGCCCTCGCGGTGCACCGCGTCGAGCGGGACGGCGGTGTGGAAGGCGAGGCTCGCGAGGATCGCGGCCTTCTGCGCCGCGTCGTAGCCCTCGACGTCGGCGGTGGGGTCGGCCTCGGCGTATCCCAGGCGCTGCGCATCGGCGAGCACGTCGGCGAAGTCGGCCCCCTCGGTGTCCATCCGGTCGAGGATGTAGTTCGTGGTGCCGTTCACGATGCCCATGATCCGCACCACGCGGTCGCCCGCGAGCGAGTCGCGCAGCGGCCGGATGATCGGGATGGCACCGGCCGCGGCGGCCTCGTAGTACACCGAGGCGCCCACGCGATCCGCCGCCTCGAACAGCTCGGGCCCGTGCGTCGCCAGCAGCGCCTTGTTCGCGGTGACGACGTCGGCACCGGAGCCGATCGCCTGCAGGATGTTGGAGCGCGCCGGCTCGATCCCGCCAATCAGCTCGATCACGATGTCGGCGCCGAGGATGAGCGACTCGGCGTCGGTCGTGAACAGCTCCTTCGGCAGCTCCACGTCGCGCGGGGCGTCCACATCGCGCACCGCGATGCCCGCGAGCTCGAGGGCGGCTCCCGCGCGATCGGCGAGCTCGTCGCCGTGGCGCAGCAGCAGCGCCGCCACCTGGGAGCCGACCGCTCCGGCGCCCAGCAGCGCCACGCGAAGTCGTCGGTAGTCAGTCATGCGTGCTCCTTCAGGGGGTGGGTCATCGGTCTCCCTCGGGGGCGTCGGCCCCGTCGATGCCCGCATCGCGGGCCAGCAGGTCGTCGACGGTCTCGCCGCGGACGATCACCCGCGAACGGCCGTCGCGCACCGCCACGATCGGCGGTCGCGGGACGTGGTTGTAGTTGCTCGACAGCGAGGCGCAGTAGGCACCCGTCGCCGGAACGGCCAGCAGGTCGCCCGGTGCGAGGTCGGCGGGAAGGTACTCGTGGTCGACCACGATGTCGCCCGACTCGCAGTGCTTGCCGACGACGCGGCTCAGCTGCGGCTCGCCCTCCCCCGTGCGCGATGCCAGCCGCGCCGAGTAGCTGGCGCCGTACAGGGCGGTGCGGGCGTTGTCGCTCATCCCGCCGTCCACGCTGACGTAGCGGCGGGTCGCCCCGGAGGCGATCGTCACGTCCTTCGTGGTGCCGACCTCGTACAGGGTCACTCCGGCCGTGCCGATGATGGCCCTGCCCGGCTCGAACGACAGCGCGGGCATGGGGATGCCCCTGGCCGCGCAGCCCTCGGCGACCGCGGCCACGATGGCGGCAGCGAGCTCATCGATCGGCGTGGGGTCGTCGACCCGGGTGTACGCGATGCCGAAGCCGCCGCCGAGGTTGAGCTGCGGGACGGGTCCGTGCTCCAGGAGCGCCGCATGCAGCTCGAGCACGCGCGACGCCGACTCGCGGAACCCGGCGACGCCGAAGATCTGCGAACCGATGTGACAGTGCAGACCGGCGAACTCCAGCCCGGGGATCTCGCGGATGCGGGCGACGGCGACCTCCGCCTCGGCGAGGGGGAAGCCGAACTTCTGGTCTTCGTGGGCGGTGGCGAGGAAGTCGTGGGTCTCGGCGTGCACGCCGCTGATGACGCGCACCATGACCCGCTGCACCGCATCGGTGCGGGCCGTGATCGCGGCCAGCCGCTCGATCTCGATCGCGCTGTCGACCACGATCGTGCCGACGCCCACCTGCACCGCGCGCTCCAGCTCGGCGACCGACTTGTTGTTGCCGTGGAAGCCGAGCGACGCGGGCGCGACCCCGGCGGCCAGGGCCACCGCGAGCTCGCCGCCCGTGCACACATCGACGCGGAGCCCCTCGTCGACGACCCACCGGGCGACGGTTGTGCTCAGGAACGCCTTGCCCGCGTAGTACACCTGCGCCGTGGTGCCGTGCTCCGCCGCGGCCCGGTCGAACGCCACCCGGAAGGCACGGGCCCTGGTGCGGACCTCGTCCTCGTCGAGCACCAGGACCGGGGTGCCGTAGGTGCGGGCGAGCTCGGTGGCGCGCACACCGGCGATCACGAGGGCACCGTCGTCGTCACGGCGGGCCGACGCCGGCCACACACCGCTCGCGAGATCGTTCGGGTCATCGGGGACGAGGAGCCATTCCGGGGCGAGCGAGTCGGCAGGAGCAAGCACGGAGCACCAATCGTGGGTCGGGTCTCGGGCGGAGGGCGCACATCGAGTTGCCCCCGATTCTAGGGCAACGCCCCGATCCGCCTGCGCACGGTGACAGCCCGCGTCAAGCCCCTGGGGACCCCCGTCGCGGCTCTCCTAGGGTGGGGGCGTGGCAGACACCGACGCAACAGACGCTCACACCCGATCCGACGGGCCGTCGCGGCCCGGACTCGTCGCGCGCATCACAGGACCCGTCATCGCCTGGGCCCTCGCGCGTCGCCCCGTCCGCGCGGCCCTGCTGTACTCCGAGCGCCGCGGCCCGATGCTGGCCGACAGCGTCACCTACCGTGCACTGTTCAGCGTGTTCGCTGGCGTGCTGCTCGGATTCTCGATCGCGGCGCTGTGGCTCGCGGGCAACCCCGACGCGTGGCGCGCGATCATCGACGCGGTGCAGGCCGCCGTGCCGGGACTGATCGGCGACGACGGCGTGATCGATGCGAAGGACCTCCGCGCCCCGGCGTCGCTCTCCGTCGCCGGGCTGGTCTCCCTGGTCGCGCTGATCGGCGCGGCTCTCGGGGCCATCGGCTCGCTGCGCACGGCCATCCGCGTGATCGCCGGGACCGTGCAGTCCGACATCCTGTGGATCTGGGTGATCGTGCGCAACCTGCTCCTGGGACTCGGCATCGGCGTGGCGTTCGTGCTCGCGGCCGCGCTGACGTTCATCGGGCAGCTCGGCGCCACGTGGGTCGCGGACCTCCTCGGTCTGCCGTCGGACTCCCCCGCGGTCGCCGTGACGGTGCGGCTGCTGTCGCTCGTGGTGGTGTTCGCGCTCGACGCCGCGCTCATCGTCGGCGCGTTCCTCCTGCTGTCCGGGGTGCGCCCCGCGGCGCGGTCGCTGTGGGCGGGGGCGCTGCTCGGGGCATTCGGTCTCATCGTGCTGCAGGAGCTGTCCGGCCTGTTCGTCGGCGGTGCCACGAGCAACCCGCTGCTGGCGTCGTTCGCCTCGCTGCTGGCCCTGCTGATCTGGCTCAACCTGTCGACGCAGGTGATCCTGGTGGCCTGCGCGTACATCGTGACCGCCGAGGAGGAGCGCAAGGACCGGCTGCATGAGCGATTCGGCGCACGGACGTTCGTGCAACGCCGGCTGCAGCGCGCCGAGGTGGACGTGCAGGTGGCGACCGCGGAGCTGCGCGAGGCCCAGCGCGCCGCCGCAGAGGAGGCCGGGACCGGCGCCGCGCACGAGGAGCGCTGACTGCGCGACCCTCGTTGTGACCAGAACTGCTAGTTTGGTCACAACGAGAGGACACGCATGACTCCCACGCGGACGCGCATCAGCCTCCCCGGCGCCGAGGTCTCACTGTGCGAATGGACCCCGACGCACGAATCCGGCTCGCCCCTCCTGCTGCTGCACGGCGGCGGAGCCGACAGCGCCGAGCTCTCCTGGGGCGGCATCGGCCCGCAGCTCGCCGCCGCCGGGCACCGGGTCTTCGCGCCGGACCACCCCGGCTTCGGGCACAGTCCCCGTCCGGAGTGGAGGCTCACCCAGGAGCGGCTGGTGCAGTACGTGGGCGAGCTCGTCGACGTACTGCGCCTGAGCGACTACGCCGTCGCCGGGCTCTCCCTCGGCGGTGGTCTGACCGTCGGGCACCTCCTCGACCGCCCCGGGCAGGCACGCGCGGCCGCCCTGCTCGGCTGCTACGGGCTGATGCCGCGGCTGGCCGACGGTCCGCTCGGCGCCCTCACCCACTTCTCCACCTTCCTGCTGCTGCGCTCCGGCCTGCTCTCCGCGATGACGCGCTCGTACGCGCGCAACACCACCGCGATGGAGAAGGGTCTCGCCGACCTGGTGCGCAGCCCGGAGGCGCGCACGCCCGAGCTCGTCGAAGCGGTGCTCTCCGAGGCCGCCACCGGCACCGGGCTCGCGACGTTCGGCGAGTGGCAGCGCGACCAGGTGCGGTGGAACCGACTGCGCACGGTGTACACCGACCGGCTGCCGTCCGTGCACACGCCGACGCTGCTGGTGCACGGCGACCGCGACTCCGGTGTGCCCCTCGACCGCATCCGCACCGCCGCACGCCTGCTGCCCGACGCCCGTCTGGTCGTGGTCCCCGGCGCCGGTCACTGGGTGCAGCGCGATCGTCCCGACGTCGTCACCGCGGCGCTGCTCGAACACCTCGACGGGCGGGCCGATGCCTAGACCGCTCATCCCCCACCGCCGCGACCGCATCCTCGACGCGGCCGAGCGGCTCGTGCTCGCCCGCGGCTTCGACGCCATGAGCATCGCCGCGGTCGCGGAGGACGCGGGGATCGCGAAGGGTGCCGTGTACCGGGAGTTCACGTCGAAGCGCGACGTGCGCGACGCCCTGCTGCAGCGCGGCAACGCCCGCATCGCCGCGCGCGTGGAGCAGGAGCTCGGCGCGCACCCCTCGCTCGCCGCCGCATACCGTGCGACCGCCCGCGCGCTGCTCGACGACGAGCTGATGACCGCGGCGTTCCTCGACGACACCGGCGTGCTCGGGGCGCACGTCGCGGAGGAGCAGGACGGACGGTACCGGGAACGACACGAGCGCGTGATCGCGTGGGTGCACGACCTGCAGCGACGCGGGCTCGTCGTCGCCGACGTGGCGCCGGAGTCGCTCGCCCTCGCCCTGTCGAGCGCCACGCTCGGCCTGCTGTCGGCCGCGCGGCTGCTCGGCCCCCTCAATCGCGATCGACTGGAGAGCACGATCGACACCATCGGCCGCATGGCGGCCACGTTCGAGAGGCAGTGACGTGCACCACGAGACTTCCGGCCCGGCCGGCACACGACCCCTCCTCCTGCTGCACGGTGGCGGGGTCGCCGGGTGGATGTGGGACCCGGTGCGCGCCCGGCTCGGCGAGCAGCAGCGGGTGATCGTGCCCGACCTGCCCGGCCACGGCGCGAGTGCGACCGAGCCGTACGTGTCGCACGCCGCGACCGTCGACGCGCTCGCCCGGATCCTGGAGCACGAGTCCGCCCCCGCGACCGTGGTCGGGTTCTCGCTGGGCGCGCAGTTGACCGTGCTGCTCGCGACGCAGCGCCCCGACCTGGTCTCCGATGCGGTGGTGATCAGCGCCCAGGCGGAACCGGCGCGCGCGATCGGCCCGACCCTCGCGCTCCTGCGGGCGACCGCCGGGCTGGCGAAGAACGAGCGCTTCGCCCGGCTGCAGGCGCGGGAGCTGTTCGTGCCCGACGACCTGCTCCCCGCCTACCTGCGCACCTCGGCCGGGATCTCGCGCGAGACCCTGGTGACCGCGGTGGCGGAGAACCTGCGCTTCGCACCGCCGCCCGCGTGGTCGCAGTTCCCCGGCTCGGCGCTCGTCCTCGTCGGACAGAACGAGAAGAAGCTCATGCACCGTTCCGCCGCGGCACTGCACCGCGCGCTCCCCAGCAGCACGCTGGTCACGGTCGACGGCTGTGGCCACGGCACCCCGCTGCAGCGGCCGCAGTGGCTCGCCGAGCTCCTGCGGGCCCGGATGGACGGACCGCGCGCCGAGGCCGGGTAGCCGGTCAGCGCGGGCAGGTGCCCTTCTCCTGCAGCGCCTCGTCGGTGCCGATCGCGCCGTCGACATCCACGTCGATCACGGCGGCATCGCCGGAGATCTGCAGCCCGGTGAGGGTGAGCCCGGCCGGCAGCTGATCCGCGATGCAGACGCGGCGCGGCTCCGTGAGGCCCTCGCCCAGCCCGCCCAGGGACGAGCCGACGCGGGACAGGTCGATGTCGATCCCGCCGACGCTCGCCGCCACGGGGGTCAGCTCCAGATCGCCGTCGACCGCGCCCGGGGTGAGCGTGATCGACACCGGCACCGCGGTGCCCAGCACGTCGAAGGAGCCGCCCAGCGTGGCATTCGGCTCGTCCAGCTCGACGGAGTCCACCGGGAGGTCGGTCGTGGCCAGCAGCGCCGTGAACTGCTCCTGGTCGATGCGGATCGTGCCGTCGGCGCCGTCGAGGTCGCCGCCGCGCAGGGGCACACCGGTCGCGGTCACGTCGGCCGCGCCGGTGATGCCCTCCAGGGTCACCGCGTCGGTGGACAGGTGCAACGTGTCGAGGCGTCCGCCGATGAGCTGCGGCAGGAGCAGGCCCGTGGTCTCCACGTCGAGCTGCTGATCCGCCGGAAGGTCGAGCTGCTCGATCACGATCGACCGCACCACGCCGGGAAGCACGGCGCGGGCGATGAGCTCCGCCGCCACGACGAGCACCGCGAGCACCACGACCACGATCAGCACGACCCACGGCCACCGCGGCCGGCGCCTGGCCTTCTCCGGCTGCGGCGCCGCCGCGTCGGGGATCACCAGCGTCGGGTGCTCCCGCGACGGCTCGGGGTACGGCAGCGTATGGTTGTCGTCGCTCATGGTGTCATCCTGCCGCACGGGCGGCCGGTCACATGCGCTCGGGAGCCGAGACGCCCAGCAGCCCGAGGCCGTTGCGGAACACCTGACCGGCGGCGTCGTTCAGCCACAGGCGGGTGCGGTGCACGCTCTCGACCGGGTCGACGCTGAGCGGGATCACGCGGCAGTTGTCGTACCAGCGGTGGTACAGGCCCGCGAGCTCCTCCAGGTAGCGGGCCACGCGGTGGGGTTCGCGCACCTGAGCGGCGAACGCCACGATGCGCGGGAACTCCTGCAGCGCGCCCAGCAGGGCGGCCTCGCTCTCGTGCGTCAGCGTCTCCGGCGCGAACTCGGAGCGGTCGACACCGGAGTCGGCGGCGTTGCGGGCCACGTTGTGCGTGCGCGCGTGGGCGTACTGCACGTAGAACACCGGGTTGTCGTTGGTGCGCTTCTGCAGCAGCTCGGGGTCGAGGTCGAGCGGCGAGTCGGCGGGCGAGCGCTCCAGCGAGTAGCGCAGCGCGTCGGTGCCGAGCCAGTCGAGCAGGTCGTCCATCTCGATGATGTTGCCCGCGCGCTTGCTCAGGCGGGCGCCGTTGATCGACACCATCTGGCCGATCAGCACCTCGACGTTCTTCTCCGGGTCCTCCCCCGCGGCACCGGCGACCGCCTTGAGGCGGTGCACGTAGCCGTGGTGGTCGGCGCCGAGGAGGTAGATCTTGTCGCGGAAGCCGCGGTCGCCCTTGTCGAGGTAGTACGCGGCATCGGCGGCGAAGTACGTGTACTCGCCGTTCGAGCGGCGGATCACGCGGTCCTTGTCGTCGCCGAAGTCGGTCGTGCGCACCCACACCGCGCCGTCCTGGTCGAACACGTGTCCCTGCTCGCGGAGGCGGTCGACGGCACGGTCGATCAGGCTCAGGCCCGACGCGTCCTTCGCGTGCAGCGTGCGCTCGGAGAACCACACGTCGAACGGCACGTTGAAGCGGTCGAGCGAGTGCGTGATCTCGGCGAGCTGGTACTCGTACGCGAGCTCGCGGGCGACGTCGAGCTGCTCGGCCTCGGGGAGGTCGAGCAGGTCGGGGCGGGCCTCGAGCACGCGGCCGGCGAGCGTGGTGATGTACTCGCCGGGGTAGCCGCCCTCGGGGGTCGGCTCGCCCTTCGCGGCGGCGAGCACCGAGCCGGCGAAGCGGTCCATCTGCACGCCGGCGTCGTTGATGTAGTACTCGCGCACCGCGTGCGCACCGCTCGCCAGCAGCAGGCGCACGATCGCGTCGCCCAGGGCGGCCCAGCGCGTGTGCGCGATGTGCAGCGGACCCGTGGGGTTGGCCGAGACGAACTCGACGTTGACGCTCACGCCCTCCTGCGAGGAGTTGGTGCCGTACGCGGGACCGGCGTCGACGATGACCTTCGCGAGCGCGCCGGCCGCGGCCGCGTCGAGACGGATGTTGAGGAACCCGGGACCGGCGACCTCGGCGCTCGCGACCCCGTCGACGCGGACGAGCCCGTCGGCGATCTCCTGCGCCAGCTCGCGCGGGTTCGTGCCGAGCGGCTTCGCCAGGCGCATCGCGATGTTGGAGGCCCAGTCGCCGTGGTCGCGGTTGCGCGGACGCTCCAGCACGACGTCGGCGGCGGTGACCCCGAGCGGCTCGCCGGGACGTCGAGCCTCGGCGATCGGTGCGAGGACGGCGAGGATGGCGGAGGCGAGCGTTTCGGGGTTCATAGACTCCCCAGTTTACGGGCGCGGACGGGTGATCTCCGCCCCCGTGCGTCGCGCCGAATTTGCGTTCGGCCGACCGTGATCTACTCTCATGCCATGAAGGCCCCCGCCACCCGCCGCCGACTGCGTGCCGCCGGGGTCGCCACCGCACTGGTGCTCGCCGTCACGGCGGGCGTTCTGGGTGTGTGGCGGCCGTGGACTCCCGCTCCCTCCGCGGCGCCCGTCGCCGCCGGTGACGACACCACCGCCGCGGCCATCGCCCCGGCTCCTCTCACCCTCCCCGACGACCCCACCGTGCTGGTCTTCGGCGACTCGTGGACCTACGGCTCGGCGGCCACGGATCCCACGCTCGGGTACGCGTACGTGCTCGCCGACCTGATCCACGGGCACACGGTCGTCAACGGCGTGCGCGGCAGCGGCTACCTCAAGCCGGGGCTCGACGGCCCCACGTTCGGGGAGCGGATCGCCGCCCTCGACCCCGCGATCGACCCCGACCTGGTGATCGTGCAGGGCTCCATCAACGACCGCGCCCAGGGCGAGGTGGGCTACCGCGACGCGGTGACCGCGGCCTGGGACGCGCTCACCGCGCTGTACCCGGAGGCCGCGATCGTCGTGCTCGGCCCCGCCCCGCACGAGCTCCCCGTCGGCACCCAGACCGCCCGCATCGACCACGACCTGTCCGAGCTCGCGGCCGCCCGCGGCTGGTGGTACATCTCCCCCGTGCAGCAGCACTGGATCACCGAGCAGAACTACCTCTCCGTGATCGACGTGGAGGTCGGACGCAAGCATCCGTCGACCGCGGGCCACCGCTACCTCGCCGAGAAGCTGGCCGCCGCGCTGGACGAGCTGCGGGCTGCCCCGGTCACCGAAGCGGGCGGGTCGGAGACCACCCCGGACGAGTGATAAGGTCGATCGGTACGCCTCCGTAGCTCAGTGGATAGAGCGCCGGTTTCCGGTACCGTAGGTCGCAGGTTCGACTCCTGTCGGGGGCACATCGGGTTGTACGCGGATCGTATGTGAATACGTACGCGCAACCCCCAAGTACGAGAAGAGCCGCCTGGTTTCAGGCGGCTTTTCTCGTTGCTGCTCGGCGTGGAGGCCTCGTTATGGGCTTCAGCCGTTCGTCGGGAACAGAAATGGCCCGAAGTTCGACGACGCTACCGGAGATTGGGCATGCTGGCGCCGACCTTCGAGCCGGTGATCTAACTGGTGGAGCAGCCGCGCCTGCTAAGTGCGGACGGGGTTTCGTTTTGCTCGACCGCGGTTGTGAGTGACGCGCTGGAGGGCCGTTGTCCGACGCGGCTTGCGCTGCTTCGCGCGCGGGGCCTCGATGCCGGCCTCGATGTTGTCGCCGTCCTCGGTCTTGTGGGCTGCGAGGTCGATGATCTTGTCGAGATTCGCCGCGACGACGGTCATCGTGGCGAGGAAGTAGTGTGCCGCGGAGCCGCGCAGCCGCCGACGGGATCCATCCTCGAGGGCGTGGGTGCCGCCGTCCTTGAGGTACGCGTTAAAGGACTCGACACTGTTGTCCACAGACGAACAGTATCGTCAGGACGTCGCATTCTTCCTTCAAGAATGCAGAAGAGGTGCACCCGGATCCCGGGTGCACCTCTTCTAATGCGACGCTTCTTACTTCTGGATGAAGGCGAGGAGGTCAGGGTTGATGACGTCGGCGTGCGTGGTCAGCATGCCGTGCGGGTAGCCGGCGTAGAGCTTCAGCTCCGAGTTCTGGAGGAGCTCGTGCTGCAGAAGCGCGGCGGCCTTGTAGGGAACGACCTGGTCGTCGTCGCCCTGCATGACGAGAACGGGGACCGTGATGGCCTTGAGGTCTTCGGTCTGGTCGGTCTCGGAGAAGGCCTTGATGCCCTCGTAGTGAGCCAGTGCGCTGCCGGTCATGCCCTGACGCCACCAGTTCGCGACGACCGGCTCGGACACCTCGACACCGTCGCGGTTGAAGCCGTAGAACGGGCCCGACGCGACGGCCTGGAAGAACTCGGCACGGTTGGCGGCGAGAGCGGAACGGAAACCGTCGAGGACCTCGATGGGCGTGCCCTCGGGGTTGCTGTCGGACTTCAGCATGATGGGAGGAACCGAGGAGACGAGCACGGCCTTGGCGACACGACCCTGGGGCTGCCCGTACTTGGCGACGTAGCGAGCGACTTGGCCGCCGCCGGTGGAGTGGCCGATGTGGATGGCGTTCTTCAGGTCGAGGTGCTCGACGACGGCGTTCACGTCGCTGGCGTAGTGGTCCATGTCGTGGCCGGTGCTGATCTGCGACGAACGTCCGTGGCCGCGGCGGTCGCTGGCGACGACGCGGTAGCCCTTCGAGAGGAAGTAGAGCATCTGTGCGTCCCAGTCGTCGGATGACAGCGGCCAGCCGTGGTGGAACACGATGGGCTGGGCGTTCTTGTCGCCCCAGTCCTTGAAGTAGATCTCTGCGCCGTCTTCGGTGGTGATGTATCCCATGATGAGTCCTTTGTCATGTCGTCGAACGAGCAAGCCCGCGCGACTGGTGGGTAGTTTGCGCCTCGACGATGTGGCGACTGCATTCACGGTAACTTTCGGGCGTCCGCGACGCCTCCGACAATTGCCGACTCCCGTTGCTACGTCTATCCGAATCCGAGAGGTGGCACGCCCAGCACGACATTTCTTGAGGGGATACGGAGCGTCCGGACAGGTGATGTGGGCGTGCCCTCGTCTTTCGTACGGTGAAGCGTCCGTACTCCTTGCACCACGACGTGCAGGGAGGGAAATTGGTTGCATTCAGGGAGATCGGTGAGCGGTAACAAGAGTGTTCTGGGGAACTTTCTGCGTGCGCGGCGCGCGCACGTCCGGCCGGTGGACGTCGGCCTTCATCCTGCTGACGGCAGACGAGTCTCCGGACTGAAGCGGGAAGAAGTGGCGATGCTCGCCGACATCAGCGTGGAGTACTACATCCGGCTCGAGCAGGGACGGGGAGCAGATCCCTCCACCAAGGTCGTTCGCGCTCTCGCCCGCGCGCTGAATCTGGACGATGTATGCGTCGAGTATGTCAATCGCCTCACCGGGAGGGTCGATGAGCAGCGGCGGATGATCCCGCCCGAGAAGACCTACATCATGCGTGAACTTCTCGACACGTGGGCGCATATCCCGGCGTACATCACGGACGGGAACCTCGACATCGTCGCTGTCAATGAACTCATGCACTCCTTGAGTGCCGGGGCCATCAGCCCCGGGGCCAACGCTGTTGTCGTCCACTTCGCTCCCGAGAACAAGCGCCAGATCGTGAACTGGGAGGAACTGGCGGCGCGGGGTGTCGCGACCCTCCGCTTCCTCGGAGACCGCTCCTCCGCGCGGTACGACGAGATCGTTCGTGAGCTGTCAGCGGATCAGGACTTCATGAAGCTGTGGGAGCTGCACCAGGTTGCTCGCCCGTCGGACTTCGACTCTCACCTGCGCTTGGATGGAATCGGTGAGATCCAGATGCGGGTCCATAATTTCGAAGTGCCCTCTTTGCCGTTCCATACGATGACCACCCAGTCCCCGAAACCAGGCTTCGAGGTGCTCACCACTAACTCAGGCGCCCGCGAGACAGCCTTCGCCTGAGCCCCGCACGAAAGGCCACTCATGCCGAACATCCTCATCAAGCACGCATATGACGCAGCTTCCACAGGCGACGGCTACCGGATCCTCGTGGACCGCCTGTGGCCGCGGGGCGTGTCGAAGGAACGTGCCGCTCTCGACGAGTGGCTGAAAGACATCGCGCCGTCCCCCGATCTGCGGACGTGGTGGAACCATGACCCCGAACGCATGGCGGAGTTCGCCACTCGGTACGACGCGGAACTGGAGGAGAACACCATGGCCGTAGAGCACCTGCTCGACGTCGTCCACGCGCACGACACAGTCACCCTGATCTACGCAGCCCACGATCCTGCGGTCAACCATGCCGTCGTCCTCCAGCGCTTCATCCAGGAGCGCTTGACCGCCGTTAGGTCATAGGGGCATTTGTTCGCCAAGCCTCATCCCGTACCGCGCAATGTTCCTGGCCACCGGGAGCCGCTGCTCGCCGTACGAGACGAGCGCAGCGTCGATGGGCGATGAGTGAAGCGCACGGGTGAGAGCAAGCGCGTCGCCGGCGGCTTTGGCCGCGCCCATCGCGGTGTGCGGACGCACCACCGCTGCCGCGTCCCCGAGAAGCACTGCGCGATCTCGGGTGAGCCGGGGAGCAACGTAGTCGAGCACGCCCTGGAGGAAGGGCCGAGGCTCCATAGCGACCACTTCGGCGAACTGCGGTGGCAGGCGATGGCGGGCAGTCTCAGCGAGGTTCGTCGTGACGTTGAGCGGTGTCTGCCCCGGGGCGAGGGAGGTCGATGTGGACGGGCGACCGGAGGCAGTCATCAACGCCGATAGGTCGACGGAGCTCAGCGAGCGGTACCAGACCCAGTTGTATCGGCGACTGCCTGGCTGGGTCTGACCGTCCGGCCCAGGAACGAGATACCCGAGAGCGTGCTCCCCCGGCCCCGTGTAGAAGGTCATCCGCCGGAACAGTGTGTCAGCGGCGCCGGCGGGGACGAGGTCCTCGGGGATGAGGCCGCGCCAGATGGCATACCCGACGTACGCTGGTTCACCGCCGTCGGGCGCGATGAAGCGACGCACGTGCGAGTGCGCTCCGTCTGCTCCGACGAGCAGGTCAGCCTCATGTCGTTCAGCGCCCGCGGCGAAAGAGATGACGTCTGCGCCTGCCTGGACGTCCGTCACCGGACTATCCAGGACGTACCGAGAGTCGGGGATCACTCCGCGAAGACCGTCGTACAGCCGGTCCCAGGACAACTGCGTCTGCTCGGCTCGTTCTCGGTAGCGAATCGTTCCGCGCAGGTCGAGAGTGATCCGCTCAACGGACGTCACACCCGACACCGCAGTTGGCGGGACGCCCGCAACGTCGAGTGCCGTGAAGATCTCGTCTTGCGCGACGAGTCCGGCACCTCGCGTGCGGAGACCGTGGACTGACTTCTCGTACACCGTGACATCGTGCCCAAGCCGATGCAGTATGGCGGCTGCGAACAGTCCGCCGATGGAACCGCCGGCCACAGCGATGCGGTGCGCGGATACTGAGAAGTCGCTCATGTGGCCACCGTATGCGTGGCGATGCGAGAACCCGTGCGACAACTGACGGACGAGCCTTCGACCATGAGTCAAGAGCGCACGAGTTACCGGGGAGACCGACGCTAGGACGGTTGGTCGGCGAGCGGGAGGAAAGCCTGCAGCGCCGTCAGGAGAAGGACGACCGCGCCGGCGCCGACGAGGACCGCGTCCGTACCGACGGCGACAGCCAACGCGCCGCTCACCGCCGACCCCACAGCAGTGCCCCCGTAGAGGACCAGCTGGTAGATCGACAGGCCCCGCGTGCGCACACGCTCCGGCAACGACGCCTGCACGACAGCGCTCACCGTAGCGATGACGCCGATCCATGCCGCTCCGGCCGCGACGAGCGCGAGAAAGATGACCCAGAGGTCGCAGGTGAACAACAGTGCGCACAGTGCGAGAACGAAGAGGGTCGTCGACGCCGACAGCACTCGGTTCGTTCCCCACCGGGCACGCCACGGCCCCGCAAGGACCGCGCCAACGATGGTGCCCACGCCCAAGACGCCCAGAAGCAGTCCGTAGCCGTCAGCGCCGAGACCGAGCGTGCGCTTCGCGAACACAGGCAGCAGCGCCCAGAGAGCATTGGCCGGCACGAGGAAGATCGCCAAGCGGATGCAGAGGGAGCGCACCAGCGACGAGCGGAAGACGAAGCGAACGCCCTCGCGCATCGCGTGCAGGAAAGGCTCAGCCGGTGTCTGCGGGGCTCGATAGTTGCGCCAAGCGATGAGCGCGCCCAAGTAGATGACGAACGAGGCGGCGTTCACGATGAACACTGCGGTGATCCCGAACTGCGCGATGGCGAGCCCGGCGACTGCCGGACCTGCCGCGCGCGCGACGTTCACACTGATGGACGACAGTGATGCCGCGTCCGCCACCTGCTCGCGCGGCACGATGTCCGAGATGACTGACTGTGCTGCTGGCATCTGCACGGCGGACGCAGCACCGAGCACGCACGTGAGGGTGAGGAGTGTGCTCGCTGGGAGATCGTCCCCAGCCGACATCGCTACCAATGCCAGTGACGCCCCCAATTGCACGACCTGCGTGACGAGCATCACCGTGCGACGATTCAGGAACTCGCCAAGCACTCCCGATGGCAGCGCCAGTAGCAACACGGGCGCTGCTGAGGCCGTTTGCACGAGGGCGACGACAACAGGTGAGCTGTCGTCGGCAACGAGTTGCCATTGGGCGCCGACAGTCTGCATCCAGATGCCGATATTGCTGACGAACCCGGCGACCCACAGCACCCGGAATGCCGGAACCCTCAGCGGCGCCAATGGCCCATCGCGCCCCGAACGCGAGGACACACGCGTCCGGGGCGCGGCGACGGTCACGTCAGCACCGAAGCCAAAGTCAGGGAACCGCGTTGGCCGCGTCGATGATGAAGCTTGCGACGTCACCAGGATGGGTGTGCATGATGAGGTGCGGACCTGGTAGCTCGATTACCTCGAGTGCTGAGGCTCGTTCGAAGCCGAAACGCACAACGTCCGGGTTGACGATGTGGTCGGCGGTAGCAACGATGCCCCACGTCGGACGTGAGCGCCAGGCTGCGTGCGTGGCCCTCTCGTCGAGCACCGCGACGTCAAGCGGCCGTTGGGTGACGGCGAAGACGGCAGCTTCATCGGCCGGGATGCCGAGGGCGGCGAGGAAGGGGAACTCGTCGATGGCGACGGACACCTCGCGCCGGGTCGCGCCGTCTGCAGTGGCGTAGGGCCGGTAGTCGAAGAAGTTTGCGGCGTCCGATGCCGGGAAGCGCTGACGCAGGTCGGCTGCGCTCTCATCCACATCGAGAATGAAACCCGCCACGAAGATGAGGCCGCGAACGTTCTCGGCGGTGCCCGCGACGGAGGCGACGGTTGCTCCGTAGGAGTGGCCGACCAGGAGGACGGGGCCGTCGATGTTCTCGACGAACGACCGCACGTACGCGGCATCCGCCGCCAGACTCCGGTTCGAGATGGCGGGAACACGCACGTCGATGCCCGCCCCCATCACCCGCATCGCCACGGGCGACCAGCTCGCTCCATCAGAGAACGCACCGTGCACCATCACGACGGTCGGCTTCTCGCGCATATTCCACTCCCTCAGTCCCGAGATCTCCGGGTCGCATCCCACGCTAGGAGCGGGGACCAAGCCCCCGCTCCTACGCCTTGTCGCTACTTGACTGGACGGGTGTCGGAAACCGCGTTCGCGTCGAGGAACACTCGGACGACGTCGTTGAACGCCTCCGGGTTCTCCAGGAACGGGAAATGGGAGCTGGCGACCTCCCGCGGGAAGATGTGCACGAGCGCTCCGGGGATGCGCGATGCGACGTAGCGTTGCGATTCCGGGGAGACGTGGCTGCCGTCGCACCCCAGCACGAGGGTGGGCTTGGCGATGTTTGGGAGTATTTCCCGCCAGTCCTGCGCGCCGTGGTCGAACAGCAGTGGCGCAGCGACGCGACGTGGCGTCTGTGCGACCTCCGATGACACGAAAGACCAGAGGTCGTCGTCGACGGGACCGGTGAACATGCTCCGTACGAAGCCGCGCACCGTCGCCTCCCCGCCGGCGTCGTCGGCAATGGCATTGGCGAGCGCGCCGAGCCCGTCCGGCGGCAGGATGCAGCCCGCGGACTGCTGCTCCTGCGGACTCATCCACAGTTGTGCGACGACCGCGGCTGGTTGGTCCACCATCACGATGCTGCGTACTCTGCTGTCTCCGAAAAGTTCGAGGTAGGACCAGATGACGGAGACACCCATCGACCAGCCGAGGAGGTCGACGGTCTGGATGTCGAGTTCGTCGAGGATGTCTCGGAGGTCGGCCGCGAGACGGGCGATGCGATGGCCTCGCCAGGGCTTCTCCGACCGTCCATGCCCACGCATGTCATAGGTGATGACTCGGCGCTCACCGAGCCCCTCACGCTGGTGCCGGAACATCTCCTGCGATTGCGACCACCCGTGAAGCATCAGGAGCGGGACGCCGTTCCCGCTCGTGTCGTACAGCTCGAGGGTCACACCGTCGCTGGTCTGAACCTGTCGACTTCGTGCCCTCATTGGATGTGACCTGCGTTCTCCCAGTACGACGCGAGTTTCAAGCCGAGGTGCAGTGCGCTGCGTTTCATTCCATCATCCATCGCGTCTTTCACCACTTGTGGCATGTTTTCCAATCGGTAGTAGAGCGTCGTGCGGTGGATGTGCAGTTCCTCGCACACGACTTTGATCTGGTGGGCGTGGTCGAGGAGAGTCTCGATGGTCTGCCGGCGCAGCGGGTCCGCGTCATGGATCAGGGTGTAGGCGGCTGGCGAGTACCACTGCAGCCGGTTCGGATCTGAGACGACATCAGCAATGAGCAGCCAGGGACCGGCGTCCTCGGCGCGCAGGCTCTTGCCCAGATCAGGCAGGAGCTCAGCGACCGCCGCCGTCGCGACCGCCCGCTCAGCGACGGGCCGCACGTCGATGTCCGTCTCGGTCAGGTGAGCGGACCCGATTGCTCGCAAGAGCACGCCGGCGCGCGCGGCCTCGGCCGCGATGAGGTCGTCTGTTCGTGCATTATCGTTCGCACGCTCCAGGAACAGCAGGGCAGCTCCGATCTCGCCCATGAACATGAGTGTGGTCTTAGCCACGCTCTCCAGGGCCCGTCCGAGCGACGCGCGCTGGACTACGGAGGTGTCATGCCCGACGGACACGGCACGAACGACCGTTGCCGAGCTGCGAGACACCCCATGAGTGCGGACAGCGGTGCTCAGCGCATCCCGTCTGGCGACCGGATCCTGAGCGAGAAGTCCACGGATGACCACTTCGCGCGTGGATCGCGCGGGTGTCGCATCCTGCTCTGCGGCGAGATAGTCACGCGCGATGTCCACTGCCGCGTCCACGGCGCGGAACTGCGCGGATGTCAGCGGCGGAAGCCCGCCCGTGATGAGCCACATGACTCCGAGCAGCGCGTCATCGGAGCGAATCGGCACGGCCAGACGTTCGCGTGCACCGAACTGGTCGAGATTCACGGTCTGCGGCCGCCTGGCGGAGGACAGATGAATGCTCTCCAGATACGCGCGCTCGCGCGGAGGCGTCGCACGTCCGAGGAGCCCGCGAGCACGGAGCTCATCGATCTCCTCCCCTTGTGCGCTGGAGACCATAGGACGGTACTGCGCGTCATTGATGACCACGGATCGACCGAGGTCTTCTGCAAGGTCATCCACGAGTGTTTGCAGGTTCATGCCCGTCTACTCCCTTCGACGTCGCCCCACCGATGCATCGTGATCCTTTCTCGGGCCCGCACTCGCGCCCTCGGCCTCAGCGTATGAACGACATATCAACGACGAGGAGGCCCAACTTGTACCACCCAGATGGGGGTAGCGGCCTCTACGGTACGTAGGGATGGGAGCGTTCACATCCCCTCTGCGACATCCGCACATCACCTGGAAACGAGCACGCAATATCGCTCCGAGATAATGGGGGGATGCACGACCGACACTCCGGTTACGCCGTTGCGTCAGACCGCGCCTTCCTGGCCGGTTCTCCCACCGCGGCCAGCGCCCCCCTGCGCGGCCGCGACGACATCACGTCGTCCCTCATCGCGTCCATCAACCGGTCCCTCACGGACGCGCCCACTCCTGCGCTCATCCGCGGGCGCGCCGGCATGGGAAAGACTCGACTTCTCGCGGAGATTCTCGCGTTCGCCGAGGAACAGGGATGGTCCACCCTCACCGTCACCCCGGATGTTGACTCCGGCGCAGTCCCCCTGGGAACGCTCACCGAGGCGATGCTGCGTGGCACCCCACCGCTGGTGACGGAGGTGGAGCTGCGACCGGTCCTCGGCACGGGGGAAGCGCAGTACTGGATCACACGCCTTCTGACCGACAGAGTGGAGTCGGCGGCGACGACCACTGGCGGCGTGGTTGTCGTCGTCGACGACCTGCAGTGGCTGGATGCCGCATCGGTGGGGATTCTGTTGCGGTCGGCGGCCGCGCTGGCGGATCAGCCAGTCGCGTGGGTGCTTGCCAGCCGGTCAGGGCAGTTCCGGGCAGCGCACGCGCGAGTCGCCGAGTATGTCGAGCGCACCGGCACGGTCGTTGATCTCGAGCCTGTCGCGGCCGACGCTGCGCTCGAGATCGCCTCCGACCTCGCTGGCGCGGCCCTCGGACCCAAGCTCGAAGCCGCTCTCGAACGAACCTCGCACATCCCGCTCCTCGTCGTCGAACTCGTACGCGGCCTCCAAGAGGAGGCGCTCCTCGAGGCTCATGACGGTGTCGTGGATGCTATCGGCACCACTGTTCCCGCGAGGTTCGGGGCGGCGTCACGACAGCGCGTCGCTCATCTGTCTGACGACGCTTTGACATTCGCCCAGGTTGCGAGCTTGTTCGGCAGGAGGTTCCGCCTCTCCGACGTCTTGACCGCGACCGGCGCCACCGCTGTGACCTCGATGCCCGTGGTGCGGGAACTGCTGGGCGCTGACTTCTTGACAGAAGACGGGACAACGCTCGCCTTCGTCCACGACACGATCCGAGAAGCCGTCGAGGCGACAATCCCCGCATCCGTCCGCAAGGTCATGCTGCGGGAAGTGGCCCACCTCCGTCTCGCTTCCGGCGAGCCGGCCTCCGCTGTCGCCACTGCAGTTGTGGAGGCGGCGGAACCCGGCGACCAGCAATCGTTCGCTCTGATCCGTGACGCCGCGCAGCAATTGGCAGCATCCGACACCTCACAGGCCGCCGACCTCGCGGCGGCCGCACTGCACCTCGCCAACAACATCCCTGCGTTGGCGGAGGCCAGCACCGAGCTTCTGCCGTACCTGTGGGCCGACGGACGCCATACCGAGGCGGACAACGCGACGCAGGCCCTCACGCCCTATCTCTCACCAGAGTCCCGCGCGCGCGTCCTTCTCGGTGCTGCCCGTCGCCAGACCGAGTCCTCCTTCGACCAAGCTATTGCGACCTGTGATGAGGCGCTCGCGCTGGGAAACATCGAGCGCTCGACACGAGCCGATCTCCTCGCTGTGCGCGCGCTGAACTGCGCGAACAAGGCCGACTTCGTCGAGCTCACTCGCACACTTGTGCTCGCGCGCGAGGTCGCCGACCCCGACGTCGACCACGAAGCGCTGGCCACGGTCGACGCGACAGAATCCGTGTACGCCTTCAACAGCAACCGGTTCGATGACGCGGTCGCCCTCATGCAGGCTGCGTCGAAGCGCGCTGCTCTCGCCGGGCTCGATCCCGCGCGATGGGTGCCGGAAGGGCTGTGGGACGCGTTCCTCCACAACTCGAAGGGGGACGTCACCCACGCCCTCGAACTGGTGGACGAGGGGCTGCGCTCCGCGCTCGCGTCCAAAGCCGCCGTCGCCGAGGCCTACTGGATGATGGTTCGCGCCCGCGTGCTGCATGATCTCGGCCGACTGGACGAGGCGAAGCTGCAAGCCGAGTCGGTACTCTCTCTTGCTAGCGAACTCGGACTCGGTGACTTCGCGAATGCGACCGCTGGCATCGTCCTGTTCCGGATTGCGCTCCGCACCGGCGACACCGCCCTGCGTCAGCAGTCAGAGCCCATCGTCGTGGCTCTGGCATCCGGCGGTGGTGTCGTGCGGGCGGGCCAGTGGATGCTCGTCCTGCGAGCTCTGAACGACGGCAATGTGGACGACGCGGTGGCGCACAGTGCGCTGGCGCGGGAGTCGCTTCACGACCCGATCCCTGCGATGACCACCCCCTCCGACTTCGCGGACGACCTTCTCCTCATGGAGGTGGCGATCCGGTCCGATGATGATGGACTCGCTCGGGAGGTCATCACGCGAGCCCGCGCCCGGTACGACCGCAATCCCGACAGCGCATACTGCCGAGCCATCCTTCAGGCCGCTGAAGGCTGCCACGCTCGTGACGCGGACCTCCTGACTGAGGCCGCGACAACCCTTCGGCAGTTGGACAGACCGCTCATCCTCGCTCTGGTCCTCGAATTCGTCGGGGCCGCGCAAACCAACGCGGAACCGGCCGTGTCGGCGCTTGACGAGGCGCTCGTGATCTACGAGAACGCGGGAGCGCATCGCGACGTCAATCGGGTCCTGCAGTCTCTCCGGCATCGCGGAGTGCGCCGGCGCGCGCACTCGCAAGGCGATCCGCAGATGCTCTCACCGCGTGAGCAGCAAGTGCTCGAGCGCGTAGCGGCCGGAGCGACAACTCAGCAGATCGCGGATGCGCTGTTCATGTCGCCCCATACGGTTGTCTCGCACATTCGCCATATCTACGCGAAATCAGGCGTCAACTCGAGGAAGGCTCTTCGCGAGTGGCATGGAAAGCGCCTAGCGCGCTCTCAGGCACAGCTCACGCGTGAATCTGGTTCCATGCGCTGATCTGAGCACCCGCCAGGCGGAAGCTCGCGAACCCCATCACCTCAACTGTCGACGTACCGGGGAGCCGCAGCCGCAGTCGCTGCTCGGTCAGCACCGTGTCGCCGCAGACCGCGACGGACTGGAGGTCGGTGGTCCACTGGTCGAAGTTCGCGTGCAGATCGGCAATCATCCGCGTGACGGCGGGGCGTCCCCACACGCTCTTGCTCGCAGACGGCCGATAGACGACGTCCTCCGCGAGGAACGGGTGCAGCTCGGTGTGTGCCCGGTCGTTGAGGAGCGCGACGAAGTCCCGCACGATGAGCTCGCGTTCGAGTTGTTGAATTCCGGTGAGTGCCTCGCGGCCGATGGCGTCCATGATGTCTCCGTTCAGGTCGTGTGGCACCCACGGTAGGACCGGTGGAGACCGAGCCCATCCGACGTCCGTTCAGTCCACTATGGACAGTTCGTGCAGGGTTGCCGCGCACGCCGGAGCGGGCGTCGAGCGTCGCATGCACTCTCGTCACGTGTCGGAGGAGGATCGCCCCATGCGCCGTCAGGATGGAGCAGATGACCACTGTGAGAGGAAGCAGGCGGGCGATGAACAGTGCCGAAACGGGTCCGACGCAGGCGCCGGGTGCCCCACTCACCGCGAACGCGGTCTTCCTGGTCGTGACCATCGCGCCCAACGGCATCGACACCGTGCGCGACGTCCTCGGCGATCTCTCCGATTCGATGAAGGCCATCACCTTCCGGTTTCCTGACGCCGCACTGACGTGCACGGTCGGCATCGGCAACAACGTATGGGCGCCGCTGATGAAGAGCGCTCCGCCAGCTCAGCTTCGTCCCTTCACGCCCGTCGCCGGCGCGGTACACACGGCCCCCGCCACCGAAGGCGACCTCCTCTTCCACATCAGAGCAGAGCGTGCCGATGTTTGCTTCTTCTTCGAGAAGCGACTGCTGATCGACCTCGGGGCTGCAGTACAGGTCATCGATGAGACCGTGGGCTTCCGCTCCTTCGACCGCCGTGACCTACTGGGATTCGTCGATGGAACGGCGAACCCTGTCGGACCGGAAGTCGACGAGGCAGTGCTCGTAGGCGACGAGGACCCCGCCCACGCCGGCGGTACCTACGTCGTCACCCAGAAGTACGTTCACGCGATGGCCGCGTGGGATTCGCTGCCCGTCGACACGCAGGAGCGGATCCTCGGGCGCACAAAGGTGGACGGCATCGAGCTGGATGACGCCCCCGCGGGCCAACAGTCGCACAAGTCCTTGGCGACCATCGAAGACGAACAGGGAGTCGAGCACGACATCATCCGCGACAACATGCCTTTCGGCAGCCCGGGTGCGGGCGAGTTCGGCACCTACTTCCTCGGATACAGCCGCAACCTCTGGGTCATCCAGCAGATGCTCGAGCGGATGTTCGTCGGAGAGCCGGCGGGGATGCACGACCGGCTGCTGGACTTCTCGACTGCCCTGACCGGTTCGGTGTTCTTCGCTCCCTCCGCCGCAGAGCTCGACGCGCTCGGCGCTGAGTGAACGCAGCCATCTGGCGGCAACTGTTCGCCCTCCGCCCAGCGACCCATCAGTGGCCGGGTGCGCTGCAAGCGGCGACCGCCATCACCGTTCCACCTCTCCTCGGATTGCTCGTCGGCGAACCGCGCTGGGGATCGGTCGCGTCCATCGGTGCTCTCATCGTCCTGCACCTCCCGGACCGGTCACGCAGAGAACGCGCTGTTGCACTGCCCATCATCGCCGCCGCACTGCTCCTGGCCGCGGGCATCGGCGCCCTTCTGGGCACCGCGCTGATCCCCGGCCTCATCGCCATGTCGGTCATCGCCATCGGCGGGTCGTTCCTCGCGCAGGCTCTCTCGGTCGGTCCGCCGGGTGCGTTGTTCCTCGTCCTCATCACGGGCTCCGCCGGTCAGCTCGTCGCCCCCATAGCCAAGGGCGGAGCCGGAATGAGCTATCTCGAGGTCATCGCCTCGCTCGCCGGCGGTGCGCTTGTCGGCTACCTTGTCGTGGTGCTGCCGCTCGTGGTGCCGACCATCCGGGCCAGTGACCAGGTCATCTTCGCGCGACGCACGCCCTGGCGCTTTGCAGTCCCCGCAACGGTGCGCGTGGTCATCGCTCGCATCGCCGTCGCCGCAGTGCTCGCTGTACCGGTCAGCGCGTTCCTCGGCCTGCACCATGCGGCGTGGGTGATGCTGGCGTGCCTCGGAATCCTGCAGAAAGACGCCGACGTCCACTCCGCGGCCCTGCGCGGCGTACAGCGGCTCATCGGCACGGGCCTCGCCATCCTCCTCGTCGCCGTCCTCGCGGTCATCGAGCCCCAAGGGTTCGCGCGCATCGCATGGGCCGCCGGGCTGATCTTCGCCTTCGAGCTCCTCCTACGCCGGAACCTCACGTGGGCTCTCGCGGCCGTCACACCGATGGCGGTTCTCCTCGCCTCCGCGGGAGGACAGTCCATCGGCGAGGTCGCGGACGAACGCGTGATGGACACGGTCGCTGGCGCGGCGATTGCGGCGCTCGTCCTCATCGGGGCCGTCGTGGTCGAACGCCGGCGGAGTACCGCCGGTTCGACACATGTCGGATGACCTTCGAACGCTCGGCCTACGGAAGTCCGCTCCCTCGCGAGCACAGTGAGAGTACGCACAGAAAGGGCCGACCATGCCAGAGATCCTGCAACCAGGAGAACGCGCACCACAGTTCACTCTCCGGGTGACCGCCGACCAGTCGCTGAGCTCGGATGAGCTCCTCGGCAGCCCGGTGGTCCTCGCGTTCTACCCTGCCGACTGGAGCCCCGTCTGCGGTGACCAGCTGTCCGTCATCAACGAGGCTCTGCCGCTGATCCGCGCCCGGGGCGCTCAGGTCGTCGCCGTGTCCGTCGACAACGTGTGGTCGCACGAGGCGTTCACCTCGGCCCACTCACTGCACTTTCCGCTGCTCAGCGACTTCGAGCCGAAGGGGGCGGTCGCCCGACTCTTCGGTGCATACGACGACACCGTCGGCGAAGCCCGCAGAGCCCTCTTCATCATCGACTCCGCGGGCATCATCGCCTGGAGCTACCTCGCCCCCGTCGCCGTCAATCCTGGCGTCGACGGGGTTCTCGACGCCCTCGACACACTCACCCACCACTGAAAGGAGAGGACGATGTCCTCACTTCGCGTTCCTGTCTCCCCTCACGACCACACCTCGGGCCCCGCCGACGCGGCGGTGGTCCTCGTCGAGTACGGCGACTACCAGTGCCCCTACTGCGGTGCCGCGTATCCCGTGGTCAAGGAGCTGCTCGCCGCCTACGAGGGGAAGGTACGCTTCGTCTTCCGGAACTTCCCTCTCGCTGAGGTTCACCCGGAGGCGGTCGACGCCGCCTTCGTCGCCGAGTTCGCCGCCGAGCACGGGAAGTTCTGGGAGGCACACGACCTGCTGTTCGAACACCAGCAGCAGCTGGGCCCCGACCTCTACGCGACGATCTGTGAGCGCCTCGGCCTGCCGCTGGACGAACTCCGTACGGCCGTGACCGAGGGCCGATACCTCTCTCGGATCCGCGCCGACGAGGAAGGCGGCATCCGCAGCGGGGTGAACGGGACGCCGACGTTCTTCCTCAACGGCCACCGCCTCGACAGCGGCACCGAAGGCCTCGCTCAGGCGCTGGCTGGTGTGATTCAGCGCTCCGCCTGAGAGATCACAGCGAAGGGCCGCCGGGTAGACCCCGGCGGCCCTTTCGATGGTCAGCGCGCGATGCGACGCATCCGCAATGCGGCCGCCACCGTGACGATCCCCACCAGGACGACGAACACCAGAAGCACGGTGATCTGCGGCAGCACCGTCAGGGCGCCGCCGATGGCGAGGACCGGGATGGCCAGGCCGCAATAGGCGACGAGGAACATAGCGGCGAGCGTCTCGCCCCGGCGACCCGGTTCCGCGATCTCGGATGCCGTGGCCAGCGCACATTTGAACAGGGCGCCGACGCCCGCGCCGCCGATGATCCCGCCGAGGAGGAACAGCGCGAGCGAAGGGGCGACAGCCCCACCGGCGATGGCGAGCAGCCCGATACCGCAGGCGACGGCGGCGAACAGCAGCTGCGTACGGCGAGCCACCCGGGCGAGAAGAACCTGAGCAGCGGCGGCGGACCCGAAGACGAGGAAGACCGTGATGCCGGCCATCAGGTGCCCGTCTTCCTCGAAGATGCCGACGAGGATCGAGGGTGCGAGAGACGTGAACAGTCCGAAAAGTGCGAAGCCGGCGAATGCCGCGAAGGCCGCCGCGACGAAGTTGCCGCGGAATGCCGCGGGGACCGCGACCTTCTGCGGACGATACGCGCGCCGAGTTGGGGTGACGGTCTCCGGGACGAGAGCGACCGCGATGGCCAGGAGGATGAGGACGACGGCGAACACCGTGTGTGGCAGGTGCAGTGGGTCCGGCAGGAAGTCCGCGAACAATCCGCCGATGAGGGGACCGAGCGCGAGGCCCCCGAGGTTGGCCCCGCCGGCGACGGATGCCGCGACGATGGCGTTCTCATCCGGCCGAGCGCGAGCCCTCAGCTCACCGAGGTGCGCGGTCGCCGTCGCGGTGAGCACACCGATGCTGACTCCGTTGACGACGCGAGCCACCAGCAGACCCGGCACGTCGGTGAACACCATGAACAGCACCGCCGACAGCGCGGAGATGAGGATGGCGATGACGAGCATCCGGCGCCTGCCCATCCAGTCGCTGACGTGCCCGAGCAGGAACAGGCTCGCGACGACGCCGACCGCGTACGCCGCGAACACCACGGTCACGACGGAGACGGGGAACCCGTCGAGCTGCTGGTACAGCGGATACAGGGGTGTGGGGACGGTGGAGTACGCCATCACCAGGAGAAACGCGACCGCCACCACCCAGAACGGCGTGGTGCGGTGAACGGTGTCGGAGTGTGTGGAGGCCATCGCCTGCAGCTTTCTCTATGGGTGAGTGGTGATGCAAGGACGGCGCCGGAGGGTGCCCCTCCGGCGCCGTCTCCCGCCTCGAGCCCGATCCCGGGGCGGCGTCTCTGCTTATCGCAGGGGGGTGATGCCCTGAGAGCCGCGCGGGAAGGTCGCGAGAACGGCCGGGTCGATGTTGAGGTGCGCCGAGACGAGCTGCGGCGGCACGTGGGACAGCCAGTTGGCGAGGGAGATCTCCTCGTACTTGTCGGTGCGGAACACCTCGAGGAACTGCAGCACATCGTCGCCGGTGTTCTCGATGTAGTGGCCGAAGTTCTTGCGAACGACGCCCACATCACCCGGACGGAAGTCGGTGGTGTTCGCGTGCGGGCCGGTGTTGAACACGGTCATCCGGGCGGAACCGCGGAGGTAGTACTGCCACTCGTCGGCATTCGGGTGCCAGTGCAGCTCCCGCATGGAGCCCGGCTCGACGGTGACGAGGGCCGCGGCGACCGTCGACGAGTACTTGTAGTTGGTGGAGTCGGCGATCTGGATCGACCCTCCCGTGTTCTCGTAGAGCGGCTTCGAGCGAGAGAGACGGAAGATGACCGGCTCCATCCCCCACTCGACACCGGCCGCAGCCTGGTCGACCTCAAGTGCCGGGGGCTCGTCGCCGGGGAAGATCCAGAGGTTGTGGAGCGGGATGTCCGAGAACACCTCCTGTGCGACACCGAAGTTCTTCGCCAGCACCTCGGGAGGGGTGTGCGCGAACCAGTCGGTCAGCAGCAGCGTGTTCGACTCGGACTGGTCGCCGTCGTCGAAAGCGAGGACGAACTCCGCGCCGTCAGGACCGAGTCCCTGGAGGGAGTGGGGGGTCCCGGCGGGGAAGAACCACAGGTCGCCCTCCTCCACGTCCTCCACTGCGGGGAGACCCGAGCGGCTGAGCGTGGTCACTCGCGCCTTGCCGCGGGTCATGACCGCCCACTCGGCGGTCTGGTGCCAGTGGAGCTCGCGGATGCCGCCGGGCTCGAGGTACATGTTCACTCCGGCGATCTCGTCGGAGATGTGGAAGTCCTGCTTCGTCAGCTCACGCGCCCAGCCGCCCCGTTGCACGCGACGGGGCGAGATGTTGAACGACGACCAGAAGAACGGCTGCGTGCTGATGTCGGTCGCCGGCGCATGCACCTGGTTCGGGAACTGCGACTCGATGGCCTCGTTCTGCGGACCCGTCATCGTGTTGCTCTGTGGGCGGTCAGCGATGTTGATCTCGCCTTCCTGCGGCAGGTCGGGGTTACCCAGCGTGGGAACCTCATGCCCGATGGGGACGTTCTCGGACGAATCCATGGCTTGCTCCTTCGTGACGAATCCGGACGGTACTCAGGAGTCTGGCAACGCCCAGCGGTGCCCGACAGGGATAGCTGACGAACGTGCACTCGACACTCGTCGGACGCCGTGGACGTTGTCGTTCGCTTGGGTGGAGTGACCCTCAGGAGGTTTCATGTCGCTTGCCCATGCCCCGTCACTTCGTCGCTACCCGTTGCTGGAAACGGTGTGGGCGTCGGCGTCACTCGCCTTCGTCTCCGGACTGCTTGATGCGTGGACGTTCGGTCAGGTCGGCACGTTCGCGACAGTGCAGTCCGGGAACCTCATCTCCCTCGGCTACTTCACCGCAGAGGGAAACGTCGGACGCGCGCTCCTCGCCGCGAGCTCGGTTCTCGTCTTCGCGCTCGGAGCCTTCGTGTGCAGCATCACGATCCTCTGGCTTTCCCGGCGAGAGAGGTCGTACTCCGCGCCCGTCCTTCTCGGCGAGGTCGTGTTTATCGCGGTCCTCCCCGTGCTGAGCGTCGGCCGCGTCGTCGAGCCGATGTGGATCGCGTGGGCCATCAGTTTCATCGCCGGAGTTCAGGGCAACGCCTTCCACCGTGAAGCGGGGATGCTCTACGGGAACATCGCCGTCACCTCCGTCATTCAGATGGCGGCGAGTCTGCTGGGGCGGGCGGTCGGGCGGCGTATCGCGGACGATGGCGAACGGCATGTGCGGCCTGCGGGCGCGTACCTTGCCGTTCTTCTCGCGTTCGCCGTCGGAGGCGGCGGCGGGTTTCTGCTGAATCGCGGGTGGGAGGGTTCGTCCCTCGCAGTTGCTGCGGTTGTGCTCGCTGCGTTGTGGACGTGCGCAGTGCGTGGTCGTGGCGCCATCGACCCCGCACAGAACGCCCCTACGCCGTAGCCGGTTGTGAGGGGCGCTGGTTGTCGATGCAGAACTCGACAACCGTCTGAGCCGGACGCGGACCCGGACACCTACCTTGGTGTCACCGAGACCACAGAAAGTAGGCCCATATGTCCTCGCACCTGGGTGAGAACCACCGCAAGACACTCCGTCAGATCACCGCGCACCCGACCAGCAGCAATGTCAAATGGCACGATGTCCTGTCCCTGCTCCGGGCTGTTGGAGATGTCACCGTCGAGCACAACAGCAAGGTCAAGGTCACGGTGGGCACCGAGACCATCGTGGTGTCCCCTCCTCAGCAGAGGACCGTCGAGGAGGACTTTCTCATCGAGCTCCGCCACCTCCTCCACGCCGCCGACTACGCACCCGCCAACAACTGACGTCACGGATGGAGCACATCATGAAGACCTCCGCATCGCCCGCCGCCAACCTGACCGGCTCCGTCGACCAGCGCCTGTGGCAGCTATCGGTCACTCCGAAGGCTGGGCAGACAGCCGACTGGCTTCGGCAGCAGCTCGACTCCGCGCTCGAGGCGTGGGCGAAAGACCGCACGGCTCTCGACATCGACCGCGAAGGTCGCGTCGACTTCTGACGGGCGTCGGGCACTGACTTGTTTTCTCACCGTGTAGTTGTCGCCAGTGGACGCGAGTGAGTGACGACCTTCCAGAGAACAGGTTCGGGCTCGCCTGGTGGCACATACACGAGGTAGCACGGATGATTCCCCTTGCCTTCCGCGCGGAAGCGCCACGAAGTGAACTTAGGTCCCACCGCCCAGTGCGCTGCGTTCTTCGCCATACCGCGACTAGCGCGCTAATGACCGCCAGCGAATCTCTTCGGCAAGCATTCGTCGACGGGACTGCGGAAGGCAAGACACTCACCGTCCGGCCCGCGGCCGATAGCACAGCTCGCCGACCGCGCACCACTCCAGCGATGGCCGCTTGACCGGTACAAGGGCAGCCTTCTGCCCGCTCGGTGGAGAGCGCCCCGCCAAGTAGAGGATCACGCGACAGACGACAGAGGACAGCGGTTGAACGGACCGCTCAACGCCCCCGGAATCACGCGGCAAAACACCTTCCGCGTACAACCCACATCAGCAGAAGGCCGCTCTTCGGAGCGGCCTTCGTCGTTGGGCGGCCCAGAGCTCGCCGGCCTGCGTCGCGCGGACGTCGGCGATTGCCGTGCCGGCGGTTCGAGAGCACGATGTCTGACATGGGACTAGCGGACTACCCGGTGAGGGCTTCCATCGGCGTCACCGATATCGGACGAGCGGCCGCCTTCTATGAAGGGGTGCTGGGCCTCGCCGCCGAGCGGAGCGGACCGAGCGCCGGCATCGCGGAGGGCGCTCGGTTCTACGCCTGCGGCGACGGGACCATGCTCAACGTGTTCGAGACGCCGACCGCGGGGTCGACGCGCTCGACAGTCGCCACGTGGTACGTCGACGACCTCGATGCGGTCGTGGCGGAGCTGACGGCTGCGGGAGCCGAGTTCGTCCGCTACGACGGTTTCGGCCAGAACGCGGCCGGCATCGGCCCTCGGGCGGGCGGTGGGCGGATCGCCTGGGTCGAGGACCCGGACGGGAACACGCTCGCCATCGAATCCGACAGCTGAGGCCTTCCGGCGACACCTCAGGCGAGACGTCTCGGGGCAGCACGGATGACAGACGGTAGCCTGGACGGGTGCCCTCCCTCGTCTCCGCCGGTTCGACGCGCGCCCCGCAGCGCCTGTCGTCGGCGACGCCGATGACGGAGTGGATGCGCGTCGTGCTGCACCCGGGGACGAACGGGTGGACGAGCGTGTGGGGCACCCTCTCGCACGGTGAGATCGCGGGCTGCCCGCCGCCACGGGGCTAGCCGCGCCGGATGGCGCGGCCTGTTCGCATCGACCGCCCATCTCTCCCGTGAGGTACCCCTGTGTCTTCGTCGTCCCCTGCCCGTTTCCGTCTCGCGCCGCATGAGCTGTGGCGCGGTATCCGCTCCACCGCCCGCAGCGAGGTGCTCGGTGGTGCGCTGCTGCTCGCGGCGACCGTCGCGGCCCTGATCCTCGCCAACTCCCCCGCCGCACCCTGGTACGAGGCCGTGCGCGACGTGCGCTTCGGCATCCCCGAGCTCCACCTGGAGCTGAGCGTCGGCGCGTGGGCCGCCGACGGGCTGCTCGCCGTGTTCTTCTTCGTCGTCGGGCTGGAGCTCAAGGAGGAGTTCGTCGCCGGGCGACTCCGTGACCCGCGCCGCGCCGCGCTGCCCATCGCGGCGGCCGTCGGCGGGGTGGTCGTGCCCGCGCTGCTGTTCCTCGCGGTCAACGCCGCGGCCGGTCCCGAGGTGCTGCGCGGCTGGGCGATCCCCACCGCGACCGACATCGCGTTCGCGGTGGCCGTGCTCGCGGTGGTCGGCCGGTTCCTCCCCCCGGCGCTGCGCGTGTTCCTGCTGACCCTCGCCATCATCGACGACCTCATCGCCATCACGATCATCGCGACGTTCTACACCGAGACGATCCAGGCGCCGTGGCTCATCCTCGCGCTGCTGCCGCTCGCCGGGTTCGCGCTCGCGGTGCAGAACGGCGTGCGCTCCTGGTGGCTGCTGCTCCCCCTCGCGGTGGCCGTGTGGGTGTGCGTGCACGCGTCGGGGGTGCACGCCACGGTCGCCGGTGTGCTGCTCGGGTTCCTCGTGCCCGTGCGAGCCACCGCACGCACGCGCGTGCAGACCGGTACCGATGCGGACGGCGCCCCGGTGTACGACGGGCTGGCGGCGCACTTCGCCGACCGCTGGGGTGTCGTGGCCACGCTGTTCGCCGTGCCGGTGTTCGCGTTCTTCGCCGCGGGAGTCGACATCGGTGGAATGGACGGCCTCGTCTCCGCGCTGACCGACCCGATCACGGTCGGCATCGTCGTGGGACTCGTCGTCGGCAAGCCGGTGGGCATCCTGCTGACGACCTTCCTCCTCAGCCGCGTTCGGGCGCTGCGTCTCGACGAGACGCTGCGCTGGCCCGACCTGGCCGGCATGTCGCTGCTCGCCGGGATCGGCTTCACCGTGTCTCTCCTGGTCGGCGAGCTGGCTTACGGCAGCAGCAGCGTCGCCGACGATCACGTGAAGATCGGGGTGCTGGTCGGGTCCCTCGTCGCGGCGGTGCTCGGCGGTGTGGTCCTGGCGCTGCGCGGTCGGCGGGCCCGGAGCGCTGCGCGGGACCGGGCGGAGGCATGACGGCCTCGCG
>NZ_SSDO01000462.1:0-1015 GCF_004794395.1 Microbacterium sp. K41
CTGCCGCTGCCGCGACCACCGCGGGGGAGACTCCCGCGCCCACCGACGATGCCGGGAGCGCCGACGCCACGGTGGACGCCGCCGACACCGCGTATCTCCGCGAACGCGCCGCCGCCGCGGTCGCCGACCTGCCCGTGGCGCAGCAGGCGGCCTCCATCGTGATGGGACACATCGGCGGCACCGACCCGGCCGCGCTGGCCGCCTACATGCAGGCCGGGTTCGGCGGGTTCATCCTGATGGGGGCGAACATCCCCGGCACCGACGCCGAGCTGCACGCGCTCACGGATGCTCTCGCGGTGGACCCGACGCTGCCTCCGCTGATCGCGGTGGACCAGGAGGGCGGCCTGGTCTCCCGGCTCGACGGGGACGTGTTCCCCGCCTCGACCACCCTCAAGGACCGTCCGGTCGCCGACACGTCGGCCGCGTTCGCCGCCCGCGGTGCACTGGTGGCCCGTGCGGGCATCACGGTGAACTTCGGCACGGTCGCAGACGTCACCGCCGACAGCGGCTCGTTCATCTTCGGGCGGGCCCTCGGCACCGACCCGTCCGGGGCGGCCGAGCGCGTCGCGGCGGCCACCTCGGCGCAGCAGCCGTTCGTCGCCTCCGCACTCAAGCACTTCCCCGGCCACGGTGCGGCTCCGGGCGACTCGCACCACGCGATCCCGACCACCGGACGGAGCCTGGAGGAGTGGAAGACGACGGACGCGGTGCCCTTCGCCGCGGGCATCGACGCGGGAGCCTCCCTGCTCATGTACGGGCATCTCGCCTACACCGCCGTCGACCCGCTGCCCGCCTCCCTCTCAGCGACGTGGCACACGCTCGCCCGTGACGAGCTCGGCTTCGACGGTGTCTCGGTGACGGACGACCTCGGGATGCTGCTGTCGTCGGGCGACCCCGCCTACGCCGATCCGGTGGCGAACGGGGTGGCGGCGGTCGCGGCGGGCAACGACCTGGTGCTCATGGTCGCCGGCTCCGACGCGCAGACCGCCGGACGCATGGCCGCGGGCATCGCGGC
>NZ_SSDO01000463.1:0-334 GCF_004794395.1 Microbacterium sp. K41
GCGCGGGACAGCAGACCGCGCATCCGTCCCGGTCGCATCGCCTCCGCCCGCCCGGCCGCCCTGACCAGATCGTCGGGGGCGGACGACCGCGGCCGCTCACCCGCGGGGAGCTCCTGCTGCATGCGCGCCGCCACGACCTCGCGCTGCTGTGGGGTGAGCCGCGCGAACGCCTCGCGGTGGAGCTGCTCGATGCGCTGAGGATCGGCCGTCTGCATCAGGTAGTCGTACCGGGCGATCGCGGCACGATCCTGCCGGGAGAGCGCGGATCCGCCGTGGTGCGGTGCGGGCGGCGGCGCGAAGGCCCCCGCGGGTCGTGTCCGGTCCTGGTCGCGAC
>NZ_SSDO01000464.1:0-6419 GCF_004794395.1 Microbacterium sp. K41
GCAGCAGGCCCACCTCGTTGCCGGTGAGCCGGCGCCAGCCCTCCGGCGCGGTGTCGTCGGGAATCGCCACGGCGAGCCGGTCGGCGTCCGGGTCGTTCGCGAGGATGAGGTCGGCGCGCGTCCGCCGGGCCTTCGCGAACGCGAGGTCCATGGCACCCGGCTCTTCCGGGTTGGGGAACGACACCGTGCGGAAGGTGGCGTCGGGGCGCAGCTGCTCGTCGACCACGAGCGGCTGCGGGTAGCCCGCGGCCTTCACGATGCGCGACACCGTCTCCCAGCCCACGCCGTGCATGGCCGTGTACACCCACCGCAGCCCGACCGCGTCGTCCGGAGCCGGGGCCACGGCGGCGGTCGCGGCGATATAGGCCTCGACCACGTCTTCGCCCGCCGTCTCGTACTCCGTGGAGCGCGGCAGCGACCGCACGTCTCCGGCGTCTGCGACCCGCTGAATGTGCGCGGCGATCTCGGCGTCCGCGGGGGCCACGATCTGCGAGCCCTGGTCGGCGCCGCCGAGGTACACCTTGTAGCCGTTGTCGTTCGGCGGGTTGTGGCTCGCCGTCACCATCACCCCGGCGGCGGCGTCGAGGTGGCGTACGGCGAAGGCCAGCACCGGGGTCGGCAGCAGGCGCGGCAGCAGGATCGCGCGCAGTCCCGCCCCGGCGAAGAGCTCGGCCGAGTCCTGCGCGAACACCCGGGAGTTGCGTCGGCCGTCGTAGCCGATCACGACGGTGGGCGTGCCGCCCCCCGCGCGCTCGCGGAGGTAAGCGGCGAACCCGGCCGCGGCCTGGGCGACGAGCACCCTGTTCATCCGGTTGCTCCCGGCGCCGAGCTCACCGCGCAGTCCGGCCGTGCCGAACGCGAGCCGACGGCCGAAGCGGTCGTCCAGGTCGGCGACGGCCGCGGCGTCTCCCGCGGCGGCCCTGGTCACGACGCCGGCGAGTTCGTCCCTGGTCTGCGGGTCGGGGTCCTGCCGCAGCCAGGCGCGGGCCTGCGCGAGCCGCTCCTCGCTCACAGGGCCTCGACCACCCTCGCCAGCAGTGCGGAGATCACCGGCTCCGCCTCCCGCCCGGCCTCGATCACCTCGGCATGGCTGAGCGGTGTCTGCTGGATGCCGGCGGCGAGGTTCGTGATGAGCGAGAACCCGAGGATCTCCATGCCCGCCTCGCGCGCCGCGATGGCCTCCAGCGCGGTGGACATGCCGACGATGTGCCCGCCGATCGCCTTCGCCATCTGCACCTCGGCCGGGGTCTCGTAGTGCGGACCGCGGAACTGCGTGTAGACGCCCTCGTCCAGGCCGGGGTCGATGCTCCGAGCGACGTCGCGCAGACGCTTCGCGTACAGGTCGGTGAGGTCGATGAACGTCGCCCCCTCGAGCGGCGAGTCGGCGGTCAGGTTGATGTGGTCGCTGATCAGCACCGGCTGGCCGGGCTTCCAGGTCTCGCGGATGCCGCCGGCACCGTTGGTGAGCACCATGATCTTCGCCCCCGTCGCAGCGGCCGTTCGCACGCTGTGCACCACGCGACGCACGCCGTGGTTCTCGTAGTAGTGGGTGCGCGCGCCGATCACCAGCACGTTCTTCCCGCCGGGGGTGCGGATGCTGCGCAGCGTCCCGACGTGTCCCTCGAGGGCGGGCTTGGAGAATCCGGTGACCTCGGTCGCGGGGATCGTGGCGACCGTCTCGCCGATGAGGTCGGCGGCCTTGCCCCAGCCGCTGCCGAGCGTGAGGGCGATGTCGTGCTTCTCGACGCCGGTGAGGCGCGCGATGTCGGAGGCGGCCGCGGCGGCCACCTCGAACGGGTTCGCGGAGGGGTCGTCGAGGGGGTTGCTGTGCGTTTCAGGCATGGATCCACTCTAGGAAGGTGCAGGCTCGGGGGCCAGGATTGGGGAAGAATGGAAAGCATGTCTTCCACCACTTTCGAGCGCACTCAGCGCGTCGCCGTGCTCGGCGGCGGACCCGGCGGTTACGAGGCGGCCCTCGCGGCCGCCCAGCTCGGAGCCGAGGTCACCCTGGTCGAGCGCGTGGGGGTGGGCGGCTCGGCCGTGCTCACCGATGTGGTGCCGTCGAAGAGTCTCATCGCGACCGCCGACGCCGCGGTCGCGATCTCCGAGGCGAGCGACCTCGGCGTGAACTTCTACGCGAAGGGCGAGAACGGCAAGCCGCTCAAGCCCGAGATCGCGATCAACCTCGCCGCGGTCAACAAGCGGCTGGTCGCGCTGGCCGGGCAGCAGTCCGAGGACATGCGCACGACCCTTCTCGACGCGGGCGTGCGCATCCTCTCCGGCCACGGTCGTCTGGAGGGTCCGAACGCGATCGTGGTCTCGACGGGGGAGCGCGGCACCGACTTCGACCGCGTCGAGGCGGACACCATCGTGGTCGCTGTCGGCGCGTCGCCGCGCGAGCTCGACTCCGCCAAGCCCGACGGCAGGCGCATCCTCACGTGGACGCAGCTGTACGACATGAAGGCGCTTCCCGAGCACCTCATCGTGGTCGGCTCCGGAGTCACCGGCGCCGAGTTCGCCTCCGCCTACATGAACCTCGGCGCGAAGGTCACCCTCGTCTCCAGCCGCGAGCAGGTGCTCCCCGGCGAGGATCAGGACGCCGCCCGCGTGCTGGAGAAGGTGTTCAAGCGCGGCGGCATGCAGGTGCTGTCGAAGTCCCGCGCCGAGAAGGTGGAGGTCACGGGCGACGGCGTGACGGTGACGCTGTCCGACGGCCGCACGGTCGAGGGCAGCCATTGCCTCATGGCGGTCGGCTCGATCCCGAACACCGCGGGCATCGGGCTGGAGGAGGCGGGCGTCGAGCTCGACGACTCCGGCCACGTGCGCGTGAACCGGGTGGCCCGTACGTCGGTGCCGAACGTGTACGCGGTGGGCGACTGCACGAACTTCTTCCCCCTGGCCTCGGTGGCCTCGATGCAGGGCCGCACGGCGGTGTTCCATGCCCTCGGCGACATCGTGATCCCGCTCGAGCTCATCAAGATCACGTCGAACATCTTCACCGCCCCGGAGATCGCCACGGTCGGCTACGGGGTGAAGGACGTGGAGGACGGCCTGGCCGACGGCATGGTCTACAAGCTGCCCCTCGCCGCCAACCCGCGCGCGAAGATGATGGGCATCAAGGACGGGTTCGTCAAGCTCATCGCCCGCAAGGGCTCCGGCACCGTGATCGGCGGCGTGATCGTCGCGCCGAAGGCGTCCGAGCTGATCTACCCGATCGCGATCGCCGTCGAACGGCGCCTCACGGTCGACCAGGTCTCGCGCGTGTTCGCGGCGTACCCGTCGCTGTCCAGCAGCATCACCGATGCAAGCCGGGCCATGCACCTGGTGAACATCTCCTGAGTCCCGCTCCTCCGGGCACACAGGAAGGGGCACCCCGCCGCGGCGGGGTGCCCTTTCCTGTGTGTTCCGGGTGTCAGCTGATGGTGAGGAGCTGGTGTCCGGCGGAGACCGTGGCCCCGGCGTCGGCGTTGATGTTGCCCACCACGCCGTCCTTGTGCGCCTGCAGCGGCTGCTCCATCTTCATGGCCTCGAGCACGACGACCAGGTCGCCCTTGACGACCTGCTGGCCGTCTTCGACCGCGACCTTCACGACCGTGGCCTGCATGGGCGACTTGACGGCGTCGCCGGAGGCGCCGGCGTTCGCGGTGGTGGTGTGGCTGCGGCGCGACGGCGGCACGACAGCGGGCCGTCCGGACGAGCCGGCGGAGACCGCGACGCGGTCGGGGAGGCTCACCTCGAGGCGCTTGCCCCCGACCTCGACGACCACCGTGTGCCGTGCACCTGCGGCGGCGGGGGACTCCAGTTCGCCGTCCCACGCGGGGATGTCGTTGTCGAACTCGGTCTCGATCCAGCGCGTGTAGACGCCGAAGTCGCCGTCCTCCGCCGTGAAGGCGGCGTCGCGCACCACCTTGCGGTGGAACGGGATGACGGTGGGGAGACCCGCGACCTCGAACTCGTCCAGGGCGCGGCGCGAGCGCTCGAGCGCCTCGGCACGGTCCTTGCCGGTGACGATGATCTTCGCGAGCAGGGAGTCGAAGGCGCCAGAGACGGAGTCGCCAGCGGTCACGCCGGAGTCGAGGCGGATCCCGGGGCCGCCGAACGTCTTGAACACGTGGATCGGGCCCGGCTGGGGGAGGAAGCCGCGACCCGGGTCCTCGCCGTTGATGCGGAACTCGATCGAGTGGCCCTGCGGCTGGGGGTCGTCGTAGTCGATGGTGCCGCCCGCGGCGATGCGGAACTGCTCGCGCACGAGGTCGATGCCCGTGACCTCCTCCGACACCGGGTGCTCGACCTGGAGGCGCGTGTTGACCTCGAGGAACGAGACCGTGCCGTCGGCGCCGATCAGGAACTCGCACGTTCCCGCGCCCACGTAGCCGACCTCCTTGAGGATGGCCTTCGACGCGGTGTAGAGCTGCTCGTTCTGCTCCGGGGTGAGGAACGGGGCCGGAGCCTCCTCGACGAGCTTCTGGTGACGGCGCTGCAGCGAGCAGTCGCGCGTGGAGATGACGACGACGTTGCCCGCAGCGTCGGCCAGGCACTGGGTCTCGACGTGCCGCGGCTTGTCGAGGTACTTCTCGACGAAGCACTCGCCGCGACCGAAGGCCGCGACCGCCTCGCGCGTGGCCGACTCGAACAGTTCGGCGACCTCGTCGAGCTCACGGGCGACCTTGAGCCCGCGTCCGCCACCGCCGTACGCGGCCTTGATGGCGATGGGCAGGCCGTACTCCTTCGCGAACGCCACGACCTCGTCGGCGCCGGCGACGGGGCCGGGGGTGCCGGGGGCGAGCGGGGCGCCGACCTTCTCGGCGACGTGACGCGCGGTGACCTTGTCGCCGAGGGCCTCGATGGCCTCGGGCGACGGGCCGATCCAGGTGATGCCCGCGTCGATCACGGCGCGTGCGAACTCGGCGTTCTCGGCGAGGAAGCCGTAGCCGGGGTGCACGGCGTCGGCACCGGCGCGGCGGGCGACGGAGAGGATCTTGTCGATCTGGAGGTAGGTCTCGGCGCTGGTCGAGCCGCTCAGCGCGTAGGCCTCGTCGGCGAGACGCACGTGCAGCGCGTCACGGTCCTGGTCGGCGTAGACGGCGACCGAGGCGATCCCGGAGTCGCGTGCGGCACGGATGATGCGGACGGCGATCTCGCCGCGGTTGGCGATGAGCACCTTGGCGATTGCAGGCATGCTTGCCAGCCTAGCGAGTAGCCCCCCGATCCCTTTGACGACTCTCGACAAGAAACGATCGAAAACGTGGAGGGGAGTCTACGACCACAGGTCGGTCCAGCGGACCCCGAGCTCACCCGCCAGGCGGCGCACGGTCGACAGGGACATGCCGACCACGGTGGACGGGTCGCCCTCCACACGGGTGATGAAGGCACCGCCCAGGCTGTCGACCGTGAAGGCACCGGCCACGAGCAGGGGCTCACCCGACGCGACATAGGCGGCGATCTCCGCGTCGTCCAGGTCGTCGGCGAAGGTCACCGCGGCCTCCGCGACGGCGGTCGCCTCCACCGGGGTCGCGCCGGGGGAGACCCGGAAGACGGAGTGCCCGGAGTGCAGCACCCCGGTGGCGCCGCGCATCTCCTGCCAGCGGCGCGTCGCCTCCTCGGGGGTATACGGCTTCCCGTACACGCGTCCGGCGAGCTCGAACATCGAGTCGCCGCCGATCACCAGGCCGTCGAAGTCGCCGTCGGCGCTCAGCCGCTCGGCGACGGCCGCCGCCTTGGCCCTGGCGAGCAGCAGCACCAGGTCGGCGGGTGCGAGCGGGCCCACGCGCTCCTCGGCCGCGGCGGCGAGGGCGTCCTCGTCGACATCCGGCGCGAGGGTGAGTGGCTCGATGCCGGCGTGGCGCAGCAGCATGAGCCGGGCGGGAGACGTGGAGGCGAGGCAGACGCGCATGTGCACCACCGTATCCTCGAAGGATGACTTCCTCCGCAGCCGACGTGCTCGAACTCGACATCACCGGCATCGCCCACGGAGGGACCTTCGTCGCCCGTCACGAGGGTCGTGTGGTGTTCGTCTCCGACGCGATCCCCGGAGAGCGCGTGCGGGCGCGGCTGCTCACCCCCGCGGGTGATGCGGACGCGGACACGCGCAGCTTCTGGCGCGCCGAGACGGTCGAGGTGGTCGAGGCCTCCCCGCACCGGCGCCCGCACCTGTGGCCGGAGGCCGACGTGTCGCGCGACCCCGCCGACCGTCCGGGCGGCGCCGACCTGGGCCACATCGAGCTCGGGCAGCAGCGTGTCCTGAAGCGCCAGGTGCTGAGCGAGGCGTTCGACCGCTTCGCCGGCGCCGGGCTGGAGGCGCCGGAGATCGAGGCCGTGGAGTCCGGAGACGGCGCGCGCTGGCGCACCAGGGTGACCCTGCACGTGGACGACCGCGGTGTCGTCGGCCCGTTCGCGGCGCGCAGCCACCGCGTGGTGCC
>NZ_SSDO01000465.1:0-7733 GCF_004794395.1 Microbacterium sp. K41
CGCGGTCCCGGCGGGCGCTCCAGCGATCGGCCGCCCGCACCGCCAGCACACCGAGGTCGCGGCGCACGTTGACGCTCATGATCAGCAGCTCGGTGTCGCGCGGACGGCCGAGGAGCGGCGCGCTCACGACCGCGACCTCGCCGGAGCGGCGACGCCGAGCCGATGCAGCGTGCGGCGCAGGGCCAGCCGCGTCCACCGCACGGGCGGGAAGTCCTCCGGCCAGTGGATCAGCACCGTGCGGACGCCGCGGTGCACGCGGCGGGCGAACGAACGGCCGCTGTGGAAGGGACGCATCGAGATGCCCATCCCCGCCTCGCGCGCCCAGCGGATGCGGTGGCGTTCGCCGAGGTGGAACGCGAGGTCGAGGTCGTCGTGCACCTCGGGGTCGTCGCGGTGCACGCGGTCGCGCACGTCGCGCCACGCCCAGCGCCGGAGCGCGAGGTTCGAGCCGAACAGCGGTGCATGTCCGAGGGCGCTGCCGCACACCAGGGCGTAGGCGAGCAGATACGCGGTCGCGAGCGGGCGGCGCAGCGGTCGCGGTCCGTCGAGGAAGAGCGCGCCCCCGGTCCACGCCGCGACCCCGGGGTCGCGCACGCAGGCCGCGAGCATGACCTCGACCCACTGCCGGTCCGGGATGCAGTCGGCATCGAGACGCAGGAGCACGTCTCCCGACGCGGCGTCGTAGCCGGCTGCGCTCGCCGCGGCCGTGCCGGGTGTCGCGCAGTGGATGAGCCGCACGCCGTGAGCGGACGCGACCGCGCCGGACGCGTCGGTGGAGGCGTTGTCGACCACCAGGATCTCGTCCGGGGCGCGCGTCTGCGCGGCGAGCGCCGTGAGGCAGCGGTGCAGTTCGGCGGCGTCGTCCTTGACCGGGATCACCACCGTGACGGTGGGGTCGGGGGTGGCTGGTGTGGCGCGCTGCACGTCGTCTCCTCGCGGCTCGTCGGCCCAGCGTAGGCGGCGGGTGGGACCTGCCGCGACACGGTTGACAGCGCCCGGGGCTGGTCGATAGGGCGGTGTGGATAACTCCGGAGGGGCAGCGGCGATCCTTGTCAGGATGCTCGGGTGATCCATCCCTCCACGGCCATCGCCGAACACGTCCGTCGTCGCCTGCGTGCCGAGGGCGTCGACCCGGCCGACGACCCGGAGCGTGCGAGATCCATCGCGCGCTCGGAGGTGCGGCGCTACGACGATCTCGCGCTGGCGCGCGGGGCGGAGCCCGTGGACGACGAGACCGCGTGCATCAGCGAGGTGCTCGCCGCGATCGGCGGCTTCGGCGTCCTGCAGCCGCTCCTCGATGCGCCGGACATCGAGGAGATCTGGGTCAACGGCGACGGGGGCGTGCACGTGGCCCGCGGCGGCACATCCGAGCGCACCGGCCTGCGCCTCGACGAGACCGTCGTGCGCGACCTCGTGGAGCGCATGCTGCACTCCTCGGGACGCCGCGTCGACATCGGCCAGCCGTTCGTCGACGCGTCGCTGCCCGACGGCTCTCGGCTGCACGTCGCGATCGCCGACGTGGTGCGCGGCGCGTGGAGCGTGAACATCCGCAAATTCCTCACCGGGCACCGCACGCTGGACGAGCTCGTCGCGCAGGGCTCGCTGCCGCCCGCGACGGCGGCGGAGCTGGCGACCGCCATGCGCGAGGGGGCGACCGTGATCGTGTCCGGGGCGACGCACGCGGGCAAGACGACGATCCTCGGGGCGCTTCTCGCGGCGTGCGCGTCGTCTCAGCGCATCGTCACGGTGGAGGAGACCTTCGAGCTGGCGGTCGGCGGGCCTGACGTGGTGGCGTTGCAAGGACGGCAGCCCAGTCTGGAGGGCACGGGGGAGATCACCCTGCGACGGCTGGTGAAGGAGGCGCTGCGCATGCGCCCGGATCGGCTCGTGGTCGGCGAGGTGCGCGACGCCGAGGCTCTCGACCTCGTCCTGGCGCTCAACACCGGTGTGCCGGGGGCGTGCACGGTGCACGCCAACAGCGCGGCCGAGGCGATCGAGAAGCTCTGCCTGCTGCCCCTGCTCGCCGGACGGAACATCGACCGAGGTTTCATCGCTCCCGCCCTGGCATCCGCGATCGACCTCGTGGTGCACTGCGAGCGGGATCGGGAAGGACGACGCCGCGTCCGCGAGATCCTCGCCCCGTCCGGCGAGGTCCGCGACGGTCGCGTGCAGTGCCGGACGGTGTACGACGCGACCGCGGAAGCGCGGGACCGGGTGGCGTCGTTCGCGGACCTCGTCGGGGGAGCACAGGCGTGAGCGTGCTGCTCGGGGCGATGCTGGCGGCGGGCCTGCTCCTGGTGCTCTCGCCCTGGCTCTGGCCGGCGGAGCGCCGGGCGCCGCGTGCGATTGCTCAGGGGCGCCTCACACGGCTCGGGGAGGAGGCCGGTTTTCCCGCGCTTCCCGCCTCGGCGCTGATCGCCGCGATCGCCGCGGCGGCCCTCATCGCCGGGTCGATCGTCTGGCTCATGACCGGGGTCGTGGTGCTCGCCGCGCTGGCGATCCTCGCGGGAGGGGTCGCCCCCGTCGCCTTCCTGCGCGGCCGGAGGCGGCGGCTGCGGCGACTGCGGCGGCAGCTCTGGCCCGACGTGTGCGATCTGCTGATCGCGTCGATCAGGGTCGGGCTGTCGCTCCCGGACGCGGTGGCGTCGCTCGGCGAGTCCGCACCGCCCGCACTCCGCCCCGCTTTCCGCGCGTTCGCTCGGGACCTGGAAGGCAGTGGCCGGTTCGAGTCGAGCCTCGACCGGCTGAAGGATGCGCTGGCCGACCCGATCGGCGATCGCATCGTCGAGACGCTGCGGATGGCGCGGCAGGTCGGGGGCACCGAGCTGATCGGGGTGCTGCGCGCCCTGTCGGCGTCGGTCAGGGCGGATGCGGCGCTGCGCGGAGAGGTCGAGGCACGGCAGTCGTGGATCCGGGGGGCCGCGGTGCTGGGGGCGGTCGCGCCCTGGGTCATCCTGACGCTGCTGGTGCTGCGACCCGAGGGAGCCAAGGCCTACGGCACCCCCGAGGGGGTGGTGGTGATCTGCGTCGGCGCCGTGGTGTCGGTCGCGGCCTTCCGCATCATGGTCCGCATCGGGCGTCTCCCCGAGCCGCGGCGGTGGTTCGGATGACCGGGATCACGGCGCTCGCGGCCGCGGTCCTGCTGGGAGGCGGTTTCGCGGCCGGGGTCCTCCTTCTGCTCGCGCGGCTGCCTCGGTGGCGGGCGGCACCGCTGATGTCTCGGATCGCCCCCTACGTGCGCGACGTGGTGGACGATGAGCGGCTGCCGGCGACGGCGCTTCCGGGCGTCGGACGCCTCCCCGCGCACCGGAGCTCGCCGGGCGAGCGGGTGCGCGATGCCCTCGAGCGTCTGGTGGGCGACGGCGACGTGCTGCGCAAGCGCCTGGCGCAGGCGGGGTCGGCGCTGAGTCCTGTCGCGTTCCGGGGCAGACAGCTCGCCTGGACGCTGGCGGGCATCGCGACCGGTGCGATCGCGGTGATCGTGCTCGTGCTCACCGGTCGCTGGTCGGTGCCGGTCGGTGTGATCCCGCTGCTCGCCGGCGCAACGGCCGCGATCGGCTACGACATGCAGCTCTCCGCCCGCGTCAGGGCTCGGCGCACGCGGCTCGCCGACGAACTGCCGACGACCCTCGAGTTCCTGGCGCTGTGCCTCTCGGCCGGCGAGAGCTTCCTCGACGCGGTGCGGCGCGTGGCCGGGGTGGGGTCGGGCGAGCTGACCGGGGAACTGCGCCGCGTCGTGCTGGAGGTGGGGACCGGGTCGACGCTCGCGGAGGGGCTGGGCGATATGGCCGCACGGCTGGAGCTGCCCGGCCTCTCGCGCGCGGTGGACCAGATCGTCGCCGCACTGGAGCACGGAGCACCGCTGGCCGCCGTGTTGCACGCCCAGGCCGGCGACGCGCGGGAGGAGGCCAAGCGCACCCTCATCGAGCAGGCGGGGCGCAAGGAGATCCTGATGCTGCTTCCGCTGGTGTTCCTGATCCTGCCGCTGTCGGTGGTGTTCGCGATCTATCCCGGGCTGTTCATCCTGCGGCTCGGCCTCGGCTGACGTGCCTGGTGCCCGCCTGTGGATAACCGCGCACGCGGGTGGGCGCTCCCGGGCAGACTGACGGCATGATCACACGCCTGCGTTCTCCGCTCCGTGCCCTCGCCGACGACGAGAGGGGAGACGTCCCCGGCTGGGTGCTCGTGACACTCATGACGGCGGGGTTGGTCGTGGTGATCTGGGCCGTCGCGGGGCCCGCGCTGACCTCGCTGTTCGAGCAGGCGATCCAGCGGGTGTCGGGTCTCTGACGTGCCCCTCCGTGCGGCCGTGATCGATGACCGCGGGTCGAACCCGGTGGAGTTCGTCCTGGTCGGCACGCTCCTCACCGCCCTCACTCTCGCGGTGCTGCAGCTGGCGCTCGCGGTCTACGTGCGCAACGTGGTGCACGACGCGGCGGTGGAGGGCGCCTACTACGCCGCCCTCGCAGACGTCTCGCTCGGCGAGGGGAAGCAGCGCACGCAGGATGTGATCACCCGCGCGATCGGCCCCGCCTACGCGGAGGACGTCGCCGTCGGGACGTCGCGCGTCGCGGACCGGGAGTCGGTCGACGTGCGGGTGAGGACCAACCTGCCGGTGTTCGGCCTGATCGGCGTGCCGTACGGGCTGCAGGTCGAGGCTCACGCACCGGCGGAGTCGTTCGATGCGGGATGATCGCGGCTCGAGCTCCCTGGAGTTCATCGCCGCCGGGGTTCTGATGCTCGTGCCGCTGCTGTATCTGGTGATCGTGCTGGGCTCCGTTCAGGAGCAGACGCTGGGGGTCGAGGCCGCCGCCCGGCACGCGGCGCGCGTGATCGCGACCGCTCCCGACGCGAGGACGGCCGCCTCCCAGGGTGATGCGGTGCTGTCGAGCATCGCATCGCAGTACGGCATCGACGACGACGACGTGCAGTTGGCCGTGACGTGTCTGCCACAGGGCGTTCCGTGCCCGTCCGCCGGTGCGACCGTCATGGTCTCGGTCGCCACCAGCGCCCGCCTGCCGTTCGTACCCGCGGTCCTGGGCCTGGACAGAGCCGTGTCGGTGCCGATCGAGGCCGTGTCGGCGCAGAAGGTGTCGCGTCAGTGGGGTGCCGAGTGAAGGCGGGGGACGCCGCCCGGGGCACGGACGCGGAGGAGGGGAGCGTGCTGCTGCTCGTGCTCGGCTACGTGCTGCTCGCGCTCGCCGTGATCTTCGTGTGCGCCTGCGCCACCGACCTGTACATCGCCCAGAAGCGCCTGGACGCCCTCGCCGATGCGGCCGCGCTCGCCGGAACCGACGGCTTCGTCCTCACGGTGCAGGGGCAGACGCCGCGCGCGGAACTCACGGACGGGGCGGTGGCGGCGCAGGCCCGGCCGCTCGTGGACGGTGCGGGCGGGGACGAGGTGCTGGTGTCGGCGACCTCCCCGGACGGGGCTTCGGCGCGCGTGACCGTTCGCACGGCGTGGCATCCACCGCTCGTGTCGCCGTTCGTGCCGGAGGGTCTCACGCTGCAGGCGACCGCGACGAGCCGCACCGCCCTGCGGTGACCAGCCGGGGCCTCAGGCCTCCGCGGGCGGATCCGGGCGGGGGACGAAGCGGGGGATCCACCGCAGGAACCCGGCAGCGCCGAGCAGTCCGATCACGCCGATGGCGCCCGCGGCGACGGAGAGCGTCGACACCGCGGTGATGGCGGAGACGAGGAGCGGGGCGACGGCGCCGCCCGCATCGGTCAGCGTGCGCCAGGAGCCGAGGAAGGCGGCGGGCTCGCGCTCCGGGGCGACGTCGGCGCCGAGCGTGAGCAGGATGCCGCTGGAGAGCCCGTTGCCCACGCCCAGGACGGCGGCGAACATCCCGAACCACAGCACCGCGGCATCCCCGTCGTGGGTGAAGGCCAGGGCGAGGAACCCGACACCCATGAGCAGCATCGCAGGCATGGCCGCCCACAGCCGCCCGAACCGGTCCATCACCTGCCCGCTCGCGTAGAAGAGGGCGAAGTCGATCGCGCCCGAGACCCCGACGACCAGGGCGATCGTCGACGCGTCGAGCCCCAGCGACAGGCCCCACAGCGGCAGGACCACCTGCCGGGCGGAGCGGACGGCGGACAGAGACGCGGCGGCGAGACCGAGCCGTGACAGCAGTCGTCGCTGCCGCCACATGGTCTGGAAGATGCCCGCGCGCTCGATCGTCGGGATCGAGCCGCTCACGGCCTCTCCGCTGTCCTCCACGAAACGCTCGGTCGAACGCACCGGCGGGATCGTCGCCTCCGGGTCCGGCCCGAACAGCACGAGCAGCACCATCACCACGAGGCAGACGCCGAAGAACCAGATCGCCGCGGACTCGCTGCCGAACAGCTGCAGAAGCCCCGCGGCGACGAACGGGCCGATGAAGATGCCCAGACGGAAGCTGCCGCCCAACAGGGACAGCGAGCGCGCACGGAACGGCAGGGGAACGCGCGTGGTCATGAACGCGTGCCGCGCCAGCCCGAACGCGGCCGCGCACAGCCCGAGCACGAACACGGAGGCCGCGAGCACGCCGAGCGACGGCGCGAACAGCATGCCCGCTCCGGACAGCAGCGCCGCCGTTCCGGCGATCACCATCGTGTATCGCTCGCCGATGCGGCCCACGGCCCAGCCGGCCGGGAGGTTCCCGCAGAGCTGTCCCACCACGAGCGCCGACGCGACCAGCGCCGCCGTCGCCACGTCTGCGCCCATCGACGCGGCGATCACCGGGATCAGGGGGATGACCGCTCCCTCGCCGAGGGCGAAGAGGACGGTGGGCAGATACACCATCGGTCCGAACTGACGAAGGACCGTGGATGCGCTGCTCACCCTCTTCACGCTACTCCCGCGCGGGAGCAGCACCCGACGACGGCGTCCCCGCGGGCGCGGGCGGCACGTTAGGCTGAGGTGTCATGCTCGAACTAGATCTCTCCGCCGAAATCCAGGCGCTCAGGCACACCTTCGGCGACATCAGCGAGGTCGTCGATGTCAACCGTCTGCGCGAGGACATCGCGCGACTCAGCGAGGAGGCCGGTGCGCCCGACCTCTGGGACGACACCGAGAACGCGCAGAAGGTGACGAGTGCGCTGAGCCACCGTCAGTCCGAGCTCGCGCGCATCACCGGCATCGCCCAGCGCCTCGACGACCTCGAGGTGCTCGTCGACCTGGCCAACGAGATGGGCGACGAGGACTCCGCCATCGAGGCGCGCAACGAGCTCGGCACCCTGACCGACCTCATCAACCAGCTCGAGGTGCAGACGCTCCTCGACGGCGAGTACGACGAGCGCAGCGCGATCGTCACGATCCGCTCCGGGGCGGGTGGCGACGACGCCACCGACTTTGCGGAGATGCTCATGCGCATGTACCTGCGGTGGGCTGAGCGGCACAAGTACCCCGTCAAGGTGATGGACACCTCGTACGCCGAGGGTGCGGGCATCAAGTCGGCGACCTTCGAGATCGATGCCCCCTACGCGTTCGGCACGATCTCCGTCGAGGCCGGCACGCACCGCCTCGCGCGCATCAGCCCCTTCGGCTCGGCCGACAAGCGGCAGACGTCGTTCGCCGCCGTCGAGGTGATCCCGCTGATGGAGGAGGCCACCGAGGTCGACATCCCGGAGAACGACATCCGCGTCGACGTGTTCCGCTCCTCGGGCCCGGGTGGGCAGTCGGTCAACACGACCGACTCCGCCGTGCGCATCACGCACCTCCCGACCGGCATCGTCGTGTCGATGCAGAA
>NZ_SSDO01000466.1:0-276 GCF_004794395.1 Microbacterium sp. K41
CGAGGCCGTCGCCACGGTGGCGCGGGAGCTGACCGCGCGCGGCGAGGCCGCCGGAGGAGCGGCGCAGGAGGTGCTCGAGGCGCAGGCCATGATCGCCGAGGACCCGACGCTGCAGGACGAGGTGGATGCCCGCATCGACCGCGGCGCCACCGCGGAGTGGGCCGTGCACGACGCGTTCGCCGGGTTCCGCGCGACGCTGGAGGCCGTGGGCGGCTACCTCGGGGAGCGCGCCGCCGACCTCGACGACATCGCCCAGCGCGTGCTCGCCCGCCTGCG
>NZ_SSDO01000467.1:0-408 GCF_004794395.1 Microbacterium sp. K41
CGAAGCCGAGGCCGAGGCCCGCCGCCTGCGCGCGAACGCCGAGGCCGAGGCCATCCGTGCCGAGGGTGAGGCGCGCGCGGCCGCCGTCGAGGCCGAGGCCAAGGCCATCGCCTCCAACCAGGATGCCTTCCTGTCGCAGCGCGTGCTGGAGGTGCTGCCGTCGATCATGGCCGAGTTCGCCAAGGGCTACGCCGCGATCGGCAACGTCTCCATCGTGGGCGGCTCCGGCGACGACGGGGCCTCCCAGGTCGTCGGCGCCGACAGCGCGAAGGCTCTGCGCTCGGTGTTCGACAGCGTGCACTCCGCGACCGGGCTCGACCTCGCCGGGATCATCCAGGGCCAGGCCGTCGGTCGCGGCATCGGTGCCGGCGTCGCGGAGGCGGGTGCCCCCGCCGCGCCCGCGTCGGC
>NZ_SSDO01000468.1:0-10837 GCF_004794395.1 Microbacterium sp. K41
CCGGTGCGGTCGGCGCCGGCGACCCCTCAGACGCCGGCGCCGACCGCGGTCCCGGTCAGTCGGCGACCGCCAGCACGGCCCGTCCGACGGCTCGCAGCTCTGTCGCGTCATGCGTCGACCGCTGTCCGGGCACGTAGCGCACCCGCCGCAGCTCACCGCCGCGGAACGGGAAGGAACGGTGCCGCTCGTGCAGCTCCCAGTCGACCGGGCCGCCGTAGTCGTAGCCGACGCTGATGCCCGTGAACGGCGCCATCCCGAGCAGCATCGGCACGTCGTCGATGCGGGCGACCTCGGCGCCGTCCACGTCGAGCGCGACCCGCCACCGCAGTCCCGGCCGCTCGTCCACGCGCAGCAGCAGCTCGTGCGACCCCGGAGCGAGCCGGGGGCCGTCCGCCCGGTGCATCGCCCCGTACGCGTTGTACGCCAGCAGCGGCGCGCGGTCGTCGAGCGCGAGCAGGTAACCGCCGCCCTGGTCGCCGTGCGCCACGATCACGCCCGCCGCATCGTCGCGCACGAGCACGTCGACCTCGACCAGGAACGACCGCAGCACGGTGAGCTTGGACGACCGGAACCGCTCCAGCGGGGGGCGGAACGGGATGAGGTCGACCGGAGCCGACAGGGGCTCCTCGGTGTCGGGCCGCAGCCGGAACAGGGCGCCCTCGTCGTCGAGCGGGAACACGGTGTTGCGCCAGGCCTCCGCGTGCCACCGCGCCGCGAGGGCCCGGACGCGTTCCGGGTGCAGGGCCGCCACGTCGCGGGTCTCGGTGGGGTCGGCGGCGAGGTCGTACAGCTCCCACACCCCGCCCTCCGGCCCCTCGTCGCGCGTCGGGGGCACGGTCGACAGCGCCTTCCAGCCGCCCTCGACGATCGCCCGCCGTCCGACGCACTCGAAGTACTGCGCCTCCCGGCCGTCGGCCGCGGGGTCGGCGAGCACGGACGCGATGCTGCCGCCGTCCATCTCGAGTGCCGGCCGTCCGTGCCGCTCGTCGAGCGGGGGCACGCCGCACAGCTCCAGGATCGTCGGGGCGAGGTCCGACACGAACACGAACTGATCGCGCAGGCCGCCCGTCATGGGGGCGTCGGGCCACGACACGATCAGCGGCGCGTGCACCCCGCCCTCGTAGGTCGTGGCCTTGAACGAGCGGAACGGCGTGTTCGACACGCGTGCCCAGCCGGTCGGGTACTGCCCGAACAGCCGCGGGCCGCCGATGTCGTCCACGTCGCGCGGCACGTCGCGCACCCAGCCGTCGGGCATCGCCCCGGAGGCGCCGAACTGGGCGAAGTAGCTGCGGGTGCCCGTCGGGCCGCCCTCCGCGGTGCCGCCGTTGTCGCTCGCGAGCACCACGAGGGTGTTGTCCCACTCGCCGCTGCGCTCCAGGCGCGCGCGCAGCCGCCCCACGCTCTGGTCGATCTCGTCGACCGCGGCCGCGTACACCTCCATGTGCCGGGCGAACAGGCGCTGCTCCTCGGGGTCGAGCGCGTCCCACGCGGGGATGCTCGCGCCGTCGGCGAGCGGGTCGGGCGGCAGTTCGGCGTGCGGGGGCACGATGCCGCGCTCGCGCTGCCGGGCGAACCGCTGCTCGCGCATCCGGTTCCAGCCGTCCTCGTAGCGGCCGCGGTACTTCTCGATGTCGGCCTCCTTGGCCTGGATCGGCCCGTGCACCGAGGTGTGCGCGTAGTAGAGGAAGAAGGGGCGGTCGGGCTCGTTCACGCGCAGGTCGTCGATCATGCCGATCGCGCGGTCGGTCAGCTCGTCGGTGAGGAAGAACCCGTCGGGGAACTCCCGCACGTCCACCACGGAGTTGTCCTGCACGAGCCGGTGCGGGTGGTGCAGCGAGGTGAAGCCGTCCATGCTCCCGAAGTACCGGTCGAACCCGCGCTGCAGCGGCCAGGTGCGGCGGTCGGCGCCGTCGTGCAGCCGCGACTCCAGCGTCAGGTGCCACTTGCCGACCATGAAGGTCGCGTAGCCGCCGGCGCGCAGCGATTCCGCGAGAGTGGGGGCCGCCGCGGGCAGCTCGCACGAGAAGCCGGGGTAGCCGGGGTCGACGTGCGCCACGAACCCGAACCCCGCGCGGTGCGGGTTGAGCCCGGTGAGCAGCGCCGCCCGCGCCGGGGAGCACATCGGCGCGGTGCGGTAGTTCGTGAACACCCAGCCGTCGTCGGCGAGGGCGTCGATGTGGGGCGTGTCGATCTCGCTGCCGAACGGGCCGAGGTCGCTGAAACCCAGGTCGTCGATCAGCATCACGATCACGTTCGGCGCCCCCGCCCGCGCCCGCCGCGGCTCGGGCCACCACGGCTCCGACTCCGACGTGAACTCCGCCGCCGTGCCCTCGAAGCCCTCATAGCCGCGGGCGTCTGCGGCCGCCATTCAGCCGGCCCTCCGGATCAGCTCGAAGATGCGCGTGCGCAGCTCAGCGAACGCCGGGAGCGCCCGCGTGGTCAGCTGGTCGCGCGGGCCGAGGTCGATGTCGATGATCTCGGTGACCTTGGCCGGCCGCTCGCCGAGCACCACGACGCGGTCGGACAGGTACACGGCCTCGTCGATGTCGTGGGTGACGATCACGATGGTCATGCCGAACTGCTCGCGGATCCGCAGGCACAGGTCCTCCAGCTCGAAGCGCGTCTGCGCGTCGACCGAGGCGAAGGGCTCGTCCATCACCAGCACCTCGGGCCGGTAGGCGATCGCCCGGGCGATGGCGACGCGCTGCTGCATGCCGCCCGACAGCTGCCACGGGAACTTCGCCTCGGCACCGGAGAGGCCGACCGCGGCGAGCGCGGCGCCGATCCGCTCCTCGCGCTCCGCGGCGGGCAGACGCAGGTGCTTCAGGGGCAGCCGCACGTTCTTCTCCACGGTGAGCCACGGCATGAGCGAGCGCGTGTACTCCTGGAACACGAGGGCCATCTCCTGCGGCGGGCCGTCGATGGGCACGCCGTCGATCGCGGCACTGCCTGCGCTGATGCCCTGGAGCCCGGTGAGGCACTTGAGCAGCGTGGTCTTGCCGATGCCGGACGGCCCGACGATGCAGCACACCTCGCCGGCGCGCACGTCGAACGTGAGGTCGGCGATCACCGGCACGAGGCCGTTGCGGGTCTGGTACGACTTGGCGAGTCCGTCGACGCGCAGGCGCACGGGGGCGCTCTCGATGGTGGTCATGCGTTCTTCTCCTGTTGCTGGGAGGCGATGTACCAGCGCAGCACGCGGCGCCGGAAGAGGGTGAACAGGGCGGTGGCGGCGTAGCCGATGATGCCGAGCACGAGGATGCCCGCCCACATGTCGGGGATCGCGAACGACTGCTGCGCGAGCAGGGTCGCCGCTCCCAGTCCGGTGGAGGAGCCGAGCATCTCGCTCGCGATCATCACGACGAACGCGGTGATGAGGCTGACCTGCATGCCGGAGAGGATGCGCGGCCCCGCGGCGGGCAGCATCACGGAGAGCAGCCGCTCGGGGCCGGTCAGCCGGTAGACGCGGCTGACCATGTCGAGCGTCGGCTCCCCTGCGCGCACCCCGTCGATGGTCGAGATGAGGATCGGGAACACCGCGGCGAGGGTGATCGAGAGGATGCGGGTCTCGGTGCCGAAGCCGATCAGCGACACGAAGATCGGCACGAGCGCGACGGGCGGGATCGCGCGGAAGAAGTGCACGGTCGGCTCCACCAGCCAGCTGAGCGGACGGATGAGCCCGAGCACCAGGCCGAGCAGCACGCCGATCACGGTCGCCAGCACGAACGACAGCGCGAGGTTGCCGACCGAGGAGGCGACGTCGACCAGGAACGCCGGCGTCTGCGCGAGCTGCCACAGGCGCTGGAGGATCACCTGCAGCGGCGGGAAGAACGCGTTGGTCGAGGCTGCGGAGGCGACCCACCACAGCACGAGCAGCAGCACCGGCACGGCGATCTCCGCACCGATCAGCACGCCCCGCGGGAGGCCGCCCTGGCCGCGCCTCCTGGACAGGCGCGAGGGGGTCTGGATCGAGGTGGTCAGGGTCATCACACGACCTGCTTCCGGTACTGGGGGTGCCAGTGCAGCAGCCGCCGCTCGCCCCACTGGCTCAGTCCCTGCACGAGCAGTCCGAGCACACCGAGGAGGAGCACGTAGGCGAACAGCTGCGCCTGGTTGCCGCTGATCTGCGACAGCAGCAGGCTCTGGCCGAGACCGGGTCCGCCGCCGAGCAGCCCGGCCACGACCGCGACCACGAGCGAGGTGGGCGCCGCGACGCGGATCGCGGTGCCGATGTAGGGCAGGGCGCTGGGCAGCACGATGCGGCCGAGGATCTCGCCGCGCCCCATGCCGTACGAGCGCCCGGTCGCCCTGGCCACCGGATCGGTGTCGAAGACGCCGGCGGAGGCCTGCACGGCGATCGCGATGAAGCAGCCGAAGAACACCAGGAAGATCCCCATGCCCAGGGTGGGCCCGAGCACGAGCACCACCACGGGCAGGATCACGATCGGCGGGATCGGCTTGAGGAACTCGAGGGGCACGCGGGTGGCGTGCATCGCGAGCGGCGAGGTGCCGATCGCGACGCCCAGCACCACGCCGATCACGATGGCGAGCACGAGCCCGACGAGCGCCATGGTGAGGGTGTCGCCGAGCGCGGTCCAGGTGGCGGGGGTGCCGAGCAGGCGCACGGCCTCGCCGATCGCGGCGGTCGCGGGCGGCAGCGGGGAGTCGGCGAGGGGCCCGGCGGTCGCGGACCACTCCCAGAGGGCCAGCGCCGCGAGGACGCCGACCGCTCCGACGAGGGGTGGGACGAGGGGGGAACGGGTCATGGTGCTCACTCCGCGGTGACGACGACGCCCTCGAGGTCGACCGGGGACGGCAGGAAGCCGAGCTTCCCGAGCTTCTCGTTCACGCGCTCGAGGTCGATCGGGGCGACCTCGGCGGGCCAGAACGGGAGCTTGACCTCGTCGACCGTGAGCGTCGAGCCGGTGGCGTCGATGCCGGCCTGGATCGCGTCCTCCGGATGCTCGTTCGCGTAGGCGTTGCTCTTGGCGATGGCCCGCTGGAACGCGGCGATCGCATCGGCCTTGCCCGAGAGGGTGCTCTCCCCCGTGGTCCACAGTCCGACGGCACCCTCCTCGAAGAAGCCGACCGACGGGGCGGAGACGAACGTCGCCCCGGCCGCAGCGGCCTCGCCGGTGAACGGGCTCACGAGGCCCGCCGCGTCGACGGTGCCGCTCTTGAGCGCCGCGACCGCGGAGGTGAAGTCGAGCACGACCCACTCGACCGAGGAGGGATCGACGCCGGCGCGGTCGAGGGCATCGGTGATCACGACCTCCAGCTGCGCCTTGCGGGCGGGGATGGCGATGGTCGCGCCCTCGAGGTCGGCGACGTCGGTGATGCCGCTCGCCGCGGAGGCGTAGAGGCCGGTGTCGTCGACCTCGGCCGGGTCCTCGGCGTCGGCCGCGCCGTCGACGTAACCGTCGGCGGGAGCCACGACCTTGAGCGGCACCCCGCTCGCGAGCGCGTTGAGCAGCGGGATGCTGGGGGCGTAGGCGATGTCGACCTGGCCGCTCTGCGCGGCGGCGAGGCCCGCGGGCGGGTTGGCGACCACCGACGTCTCGATCGCCAGGCCCTCGTGCTCGAAGAAGCCCTGCTCCTGTCCGAGCAGCAGCGCCCCGTCGGAGACGAGTCCGATGGTGGCGACCTTGAGGGTGGTCAGCTCGCCGCCCGCGCCCGAGCCGGAGCCGGAGCCGGAGTCGGCCGGGAACGACGTGCACGCGGCCAGCGCGAGCACTCCCGCCGCGGCGACCACTCCGGCCGCCCGTCGTGCGAGTCGATTCATGTTCATGGAGAACTCCTCTTCGAGTTAGTCACCGGCTGGTGATTTTAAAGATCGTACTCGTGCCCTGCAGGGCTGCGGTTACGATCGGGTTACATTAGTCACCGAATGGTGACGAAAAAGGTCATGCAGATGAGGGTTGATGCAGAGGGGGATATCGATGCCGAAGATCGTCGACCACGACGAGCGCCGCGACCACATCGCCGACGCCGCCACACAGGTCATCATCCGGGTGGGATTCGACAAGCTCACCATGCGGGAGATCGCGACCGAGGCGGGGTACGCGCACGGCGCGATCGCCCGGTACTTCCCCGACAAGCGCAGCGTCCTCACCGCCGCGTTCCTCCGGCTGTACACGCTCGCGAACGACCGCATCCACGCGCGCATCGAGGGCGTGCGGGGGCTGGAGGCCCTGGAGCGCATGTGCCGCGAGATCCTGCCCTACAGCCCGAACGGCCCGCTGTACGCGAAGGTCGTGATCGCATTCTGGGACCACGCCTCGCAGGACGAGGAGGTCACGCGCATCCACCGCGTGAACAACCTGCACTGGCGCGACCTGTTCCGCCAGTGCCTGATCGAGGCGCGCGACGACGGCGAGCTGGCTGACCACGTCGACATCGAGACGGCGGTCAACGAGATCGCGTCCCGCAACGCCGGCTGGCAGATGATCTCGGTGCTGATGCCGGACTCCGCGGGGGACGGACGGCTGAACGACGCGCTCGGCGCACTGCTGTCGATGCTGCGCCGCCCGGCCGCCCCGCCCTCCCGCTGATCGCACCGCGCCCTCCCCCGTCAGCCCGCCAGGACGAAGCGCGCGCCGCGCTCCCCGATCATGGCGGCCGGTGCGTTCGTGTTGCCGGTTGGGACCGTGGGCATGACCGAGGCGTCGACGACGCGGAGGCCGTCGATGCCGCGCACCCGCAGCTGCGGATCCACCACGGCCTCGGCGTCGGAGCCCATGCGGCACGTGCCGACCTGGTGGTGGTAGGTGATGGCGGTGCGGCGCACCCAGTCCTCGACCGCGTCGTCGGGCACGTCCGGCCCCGGGTAGACCTCGGTCGCGCCCCACTCCTCGGCGAGCGCCGGCCGGGTGCCGATGCGGCGGCACTGGCGCACGGAGGCGGCGAGGGCGTCGGCGTCGCGCTGGTCTTCGAGGGCGGCGAGGTCGATCGCGGGCGGGTCGGCGAGCCCCGGCCCGGTGAGCCGGAGCGACCCGCGGCTGTACGGCGTGACGAGACCGGCCATGAGGGTGAAGCCGTCGCTGCCGCGCGGCTCCAGCTCGCCCCACATCGGCACGGAGAAGTGGATGGGCTGGGTGTCGGGTTCGGGCAGGCCCTCGCGGCTCCGCCAGAACAGGTGGCTCTGGGTCACGGAGACACCGGGCTGCGGCGGGCCGACGGGCTTCTTCCCGGTGGCGAAGATCACGGGCGACAGCAGGTGGTCGTGCAGGTTCCTGCCCACGCCGGGCGCGTCGAGCACCACGGGGATGCCGAGTGCGTCGAGCTCGTCGGCCGGGCCGATGCCGGAGCGCAGCAGGATCACCGGCGTGCCGATCGCGCCTGCCGCGAGGATCACCTCGTCGGCGCGCACCTCCTCCGTCTCCTCCCCCTCGCCCAGCCGCACGCCGACCGCGCGGCCGTCATGCACGATCACGGAGTGCACCTCGCGGCCGGTGAGGATGGTGAGCTGCTCGGCGATCGGCTGCGCGTACGCGGTCCACGTGTTCACGCGGCGCCCGTCGCGCATCGTCACCTGCTCCTGCGAGACCCCGTCGAGCACACCGCCGTTGTAGTTCGGGTTGTGCGGCAGGCCCTCCTGCACGGCCGCCTCGATGATCGACGCCTGGATCGGCGAGAGCGGATAGTCGTCGGTGACCGGGAGCAGGTCGTTCTCGATCGCGGCGAACACCGGCTCCACGTCGGCCCAGCTCCAGCCCGTGGCGCCCTCGCGGTCCCAGCGGTCGTAGTCGGACGCGGCGCCGCGCACCCAGATCATCGCGTTGAGCGCGTGCGACCCGCCCGTGACCTTGCCGCGGGGAAGGTGCAGTCGACGCCCTCCCGCATGAGGCTGCGGCACCGTGAAGAAGTCCCAGTCCTCGGCCGAGTGCCACAGCTCCCCCGCACGGGACGGGTCGTGGATGGCCGGGTTGGTGTCGTAGCCGCCCGCCTCGATCAGCGTGACCGCCACGCCCGCATCGCTGAGGCGCCGCGCGACGATCGCGCCCGACGTGCCGGCGCCCACGACGATCGCGGACCGGATCGCGGGCTGCTCCGACTCCGGGTTCACGGCCGCGCCCGGGTTCACGGTCACGCCCGGGTCCTCGGTCACGCCCGGGTTCACGGTCACGCCCGGGTCCTCGGCCGCGCCCGGGTTCACTGCCGCGCCCGGGTCCTCGGTCACGCCCGGGTTCTCGGCTGCCACGGTCAGGCCTTGCGCCCGGGGCCGGACACGACCTGGGTGACCGCGACCGACTTGAGGCCCTCGACGCCGAACTCCAGACCGTAGCCGGAGCTCTTGACGCCGCCGAACGGCACCATCGGGTGCAGGCCGCCGTGCGAGTTGATCCACACGGTGCCGGACTGCATGCGCGACGCGGCCTCGCGGGCGGCCTCGGGGTCGCTCGACCACACGGACGCGCCGAGGCCGACGTCGAGCGCGTTGGCGAGGTCGAACGCCTCGTCCACGTCGCTGTAGCGGATGACGGGCAGCGCCGGGCCGAACTGCTCTTCCTGCACGAGCGCGGCGTCGTTGTCGATGTCGGCCACGATCGTCGGGCGGTAGAACAGCTCGCCGAGGTCGGATGCGGGCTCGCCGCCGGTGACGATCCGGGCGCCGCGGCTCTTCGCGTCTTCCACGAGCCGGCTGACGATGTCGAACTGCGGGCGGTTCTGCAGCGGCCCGAGCACGTTGCCCTCGTCGAGGCCGTTGCCCATGGGCACCTGCTCGGCGATCGCGGCGAGCGCGTTCACCACGTCGTCGTAGATCGAGTCGTGCACGTAGAGGCGCTTCATGGCGGCGCAGGTCTGGCCGGTGTTGATGAAGGCACCCCAGAACAGGTCTTCGGCGATCGCGGCGGCGTCGGTGCCGGGGAGCACGATGCCGGCGTCGTTGCCGCCCAGCTCGAGGGTGAGGCGGGCGAGGTTGCCGGCGGAGCTCTCTATGATGCGGCGGCCGGTCGCGGTGGAGCCGGTGAACATGATCTTGTCGATGTCGTGGTGGGAGGCCAGTCGCGCACCGACCTCGCGGTCGCCGGAGATGCCGATGAGCACATCCGCGGGCAGCACCTCGTTCATGACGGCCAGCATCGCGAGCACGCTCAGCGGGGTGTACTCGCTGGGCTTCGCGACGACCGTGTTGCCCATGCGCAGCGACGGCCCGATCTGCCAGATGGTGATCATGAGGGGCCAGTTCCACGGGCCGATCGCGCCGACGACGCCCGCCGCCTTGTACACGAGCTCGGCGTGCAGGGTCTCGTCGTCGACCAGCACCTGCGGTTCGAGCACGGTGGTGGCGTTGGTGCGCAGCCACGCGGAGCAGGCCCCCAGCTCGAAGCGCGCGTTCGGGCCGTTGAGCGGCTTGCCCTGCTCGCGCGACAGCAGATAGGCGAGGCCCTCCGCGTTGGCGTCGATCGCGTCGGCCGCGGCCAGGAGGAGTTCGCTGCGCTTCTCGTGTCCGAGGGCCTCCCATGCGGGCTGCGCTGCCTTGGCGCGGGCGATCGCAGCGTCGAGGTCGGCGACCGTCGCGACGGGGGCGCGGCCGATGACCTCCCGGGTCGCGGCGTCCGGGATCTCCCGGCCGGCACCCTCCGGCGCCTGGATGCGGTCGAGCAGAGCGGCGGCTGCGGACGCGGCGGAATCGGTGGATCCCGAGTCGACGGCTACGGGAACGGCGGAATCGGACATCGGTGTCTCTCCTTCGGCGGGTCACGGCGCGGACGCCGGTCTTCTTCTCATTGTCGGTCGGCCCCTCCGACGACACTTGTCGCGGAGCGCGCCGCAGATGTCTCCGCGCGAAGGATGCGCGCGCGGCGGGCGTGCGGCGGCTCCGCACCGGGGCGCGGCCCCCTCGGCGGTGGGGTGCGCCATCGTCGCGCGGGATCCCACCAGGCCGGCCCTCGCACGAGCGGCACTCCCCCTCGCATGCGGATCTGCCAGCCGGACGTGTCGAGCGTGCGGTGATGGTGCCAGCACAGCGCGACGCCGTTGTCGGTGTGGGTCGGGCCCCCGCGGGCATGCTCCGCGACGTGGTGGATCTCGCACCAGGCGGCGGGGACGTGGCACCCGGGGATGAGGCACTCACGATCTCGGGCACTGATCGCGCGGCGCTGCGCGGTCGTGAAGATCCGCTCGCTCGACCCGAGCCCGACGATCCGCCCGTCCGCCCCGAGGACGACCCGCTGCACCGTGCCGCCGCAGGCCGCGTGCGCGGCGACCCGGGTCGAGACCGGTGTGCCGACGCCCTCGACCTGCGCCCAGCCTCGTCCTCGGGCGAAGTCCTCGGCGGCGACCGTGACCACCAGGGTCGGGGCGCCGCCACCCAACTGCGGCATGTCGTCGTGGCGGGCCGCGATCCCCAGCGCTGCCGCGAGCGCATCGTGCTGCTTCTGTGCGCGGCTCCGCCCATCGACCATCCCTCCGGCATCTCCGGACGGGAGCGCGTCGTCCTCCGGAGAGACCGGCAGGTCGCCGGCGGAGGCGTCATCGAGATCTGCGGACGGGACGAAGTGGACGCCGGGAACCGGCGGTCCCTCGACCTTCGGGTTCAGGTACGCGTCCCAGATCCGCTGCAGTTGCCCCGCGACCTCGGGCAGCAGCGCGCCCCGGATCGGGATGACGCCGTCCTTGGCGCGTGCGAGCACCACGCCCCGAGCTCGCATCGCGATGTCTTCCGCGGGCTCCGCGCCATCGGGATCGAGATACTGCAGGATCACCTGCGCACGCACCCGCAGATCCTCGGGAGTCGGCACGGGGCCTGTCTCGTGCCCGTCCGGTGGGGCGTGCGTCGCGCGCGCCCCGCCCGCCCCGTCACAGGTCTCCGCGCCCTCACCGGCCGCCGCGC
>NZ_SSDO01000046.1:0-8541 GCF_004794395.1 Microbacterium sp. K41
CGAGCTCGTGCTCGTGGGCATCACGGTGCTGCGGCGGGAGCGCGAGCGGCGGGCCCTGGAGAACGCAGACCGGCGCGCCGAGCGGCTGACGGGTCGCCGCGTCGGCGTCTGACCTCGCCTCTCCGCCGCGCTCAGTAGCGGTAGTGGTCGAGCTTGTACGGCCCCTCGACCGGCACCCCGATGTACGCCGCCTGGCTCTCGGTGAGCGTGGTGAGCCGCACGCCCAGCGCGTCCAGGTGCAGACGCGCGACCTTCTCGTCGAGTGCCTTGGGCAGCACGTGAACCCCGACCGGGTACGCCGCCGCGTTCGTGAACAGCTCGAGCTGCGCGAGGACCTGGTTCGTGAACGACGCGCTCATCACGAACGACGGGTGCCCGGTCGCGTTCCCGAGGTTCATCAGCCGGCCCTCGCTGAGCACGAGCACGCTGCGACCGCTCGGCAGGCGCCACTCGTGCACCTGCGGCTTGATCTCGACCTTCTCCGCACCGTCGAGCGCCTCCAGCCCCGCCATGTCGATCTCGTTGTCGAAGTGGCCGACGTTCGCGACGATCGCGAGGTGCTTGAGCGCCAGCAGGTGCTCCACCGTCACCACGTCGCGGTTGCCGGTCCCGGTCACGACGATGTCGACCCCGCCGGCCACGTCGATCAGACGCGCCACCTCGAAGCCGTCCATCGCGGCCTGCAGCGCGCAGATGGGGTCGACCTCGCTCACGATGACCCGGGCGCCCTGACCGCGCAGCGCCTCGGCCGCTCCCTTGCCCACGTCGCCGTAGCCGCACACGAACGCGACCTTGCCGCCGATCAGCACGTCGGTCGCCCGGTTCAGCCCGTCGGGCAGCGAGTGACGGATGCCGTACTTGTTGTCGAACTTGCTCTTCGTGACCGCGTCGTTGACGTTGATGGCCGGGAACAGCAGATCTCCCGACGCCGCGAGCTCGTACAGGCGGTGCACGCCCGTGGTGGTCTCCTCCGTGACGCCGATCAGCCCCGCGGCCACCCGCGTCCAGCGGTCGGGCGACGCCGTGAGGGACCGACGCAGCAGGTCGAGGATCACACGGTACTCGTGCGGGTCGCCCTCGGCGGCATCGGGGACGACGCCCGCCCGCTCGAACTCGACGCCCTTGTGCACCAGCAGCGTGGCGTCGCCGCCGTCGTCGAGGATGAGGTTCGGGCCGTCGACGCCCGACGCCGACCAGTCGAAGATCCGCTCGGTGCACGCCCAGTACTCCTCGAGCGTCTCGCCCTTCCACGCGAACACGGGCACACCGGCGGGCGCGTCCACCGTGCCGTGCGGGCCGACCACGACCGCCGCGGCCGCCTCGTCCTGCGTGGAGAAGATGTTGCAGCTGGCCCAGCGCACCTCGGCGCCGAGCGCCACGAGCGTCTCGATCAGCACGGCCGTCTGCACGGTCATGTGCAGCGACCCCGCGATGCGCGCGCCCCTGAGCGGCTGCGCCGCGCCGAACTCCGCGCGCAGGGCCATGAGCCCTGGCATCTCGTTCTCGGCGAGCCGCAGCTGGTGCCGTCCGGCGTCGGCGAGGGACAGATCGGCGATGCGGTACTCGAGCTCAGGCATGGGCCCATTGTTCCATCAGGTCGCGGACGCACCGCCCGTGTGTCAGAACCGGATGGCGTCGATCACCTTGACCCGCAGCGCCACGAGCGCGGGGATGAAGCCCGACACCGCGCCGACCACGACCGAGGCGACGAGACCGACCAGCGCCGCCCGCATGGGGAACGGCGGGATGTCCTGGATACCGGGGAACATCGAGCCGATCAGCCACTCGGAGCGCAGCACCGCCACGACGATCGCGATGCCGATCGCCCCCGCCACGGTCGTCGCCACCAGACTCTCCAGGAACACCGCGAAGAACACCCGGCCGGAACTCGCGCCGAACGCCCGGCGCACCCCGATCTCCCGCACCCGCTGGCGCATCGCGACGAGCTGGATGTTGATCAGGCTGAGCGCGCCGAGCGCGAGGATCAGCGACGCGATGCCGCCCGTGACCATCTCGAACGTGGCCTGAGCGTCGGCGGTGCCGGGTTGCGCCGCCCAGTCCGAGCGGCTCACCGACACCGTCTGCCCCTCCGGCAGCCCGGCGCGGAGGTCCATCGCGAGCACCGGCGCGATCGCGTCGACCTCGTCGGGGCCGAGCCACACCTCGTACTGGGTGAACGTCTCCTCCGGCAGCGCGTCGACGCGGTCACGGTAGGCGTCGTACAGCAGGTCCAGACGGAGCTCCTCGTCGCCGAAGCCCTGCCGCGGAACGACCCCGACCACCTGGTAGGTGCCGCCGGCGTCTCCGGTGACGGTGATCGTGGGGTGCTGGGCGACCGGGACCCGCCCGATGCGCTCCCACAGCGGCTCGCTGATGACCACCGCCGGCGCGAGCGCCTCGAGGTCGCCGTCGTGCAGCCACCGGCCCTCGAGCAGCTTCTCCCGGTGGATCTGCGAGTACGCAGGGTCGACCAGCCGTGTGTTCACCGGGGTCACGCCGTCGGGCAGCGCCACGCCGAGCGAGAGGCCCTGGGCGATCCGGGCGGTGTGACTGAAGCCGAAGCGCTCCGAGGCCCTGCGGAAGCGCTCGTCCACCTCGTCCGCGTCGACCGGGGTGCCGTCGTCGGCCGACACCGCCACGACCACGGTGGCCGCACGGCCGCCCCAGCGGTCCGACTGCTCCTCCTGGAACTGGCGCTGGTACTCCGAGATCGCCACGACCGCGGTGAGCGCGCCCACCGACACGGCGATGCCGATGAGGCTGAGCAGCACACGGAGCTTGTGCACCCGGATCTCGGCCCAGGCGTCGGAGAGCGCTCCGAGGAACCCGGTCACGACGCGACCTCCGCGGCCCCGGGCACCGAGGCGGCGAGCGTGGACGCCTCGAACGCCTTCGTGAGATCGGCCGGCTCCAGCCGCCCGGCGTCCAGGCGGTAGTGGCGGCGCGCGCGGGCCGCGACGTGCAGGTCGTGCGTGATCGTGACGAGGGCGGCGTCGGTCTCGGTCGCGACCTCGTCGAGCAGGGCCATCACGGTCGCGCCGGTGTCGATGTCGAGGGCGCCGGTCGGCTCGTCGGCGAGGATCAGCACCGGGCGGCGTACGAGCGCGCGGGCGATCGCGACGCGCTGCTGCTCGCCTCCGGAGAGCCGGTCGGCGACCTGGTCGACGCGGTGCCCGAGTCCGACGCGCTCCAGCATGTCGGCGGCGATGCGGCGGCGGTCCCAGAACAGCCGTCCGCGCGCGTGGCCGAGCGGCATCATGACGTTGTCCAGCGCGGTGCGACCGGGCAGCAGGTTGAACTGCTGGAACACGAAGCCCACGTTCTCACCCCGGAGACGGTCGAGGCGACCGGAGCGCATCCGGCGGACCTCCCGCCCCTCGAACGACACCGTCCCGGACGTGGGGGCATCGAGCATGCCGAGGATGTTGAGCAGCGTCGACTTGCCCGAACCCGACCGTCCCACGATCGACACGTGGTCGCCCGCGCCGACCTCGAGGTCGACGCTGCGGAGGATCTCCAGGCGCGAGTCGTCGGGCAGGAGGACGCTCTTGGCGACGCCCTCCAGCGCGACCAGCGTCACCAGCTCATCCCGCTGTCGCACTGCTCGACGCCCGGGGAGATCTCGTAGCAGAACTCCTCGACGGGTGCGACGAAGCCCGGCACGAACTGGCGGATGCTGTCGCCCTCCGCGAGCCCGTCGGTCACCTCCACCATCGAGCCGTCGTTGACGCCGAGGGCGACTTCGCGCTCCTCCGGCTCGCCGCCGTCGCCCGCGTCGACCCACACCTTTCCGGTGCCAGCGCCGCCCTGCACCGCCGTGACCGGGATCACCAGCGCATCGTCGACCTGTCCGAGCGCGAGATCCATCGTGGCGGGCAGGCCGGCGAACACGGTCTGATCGGCGGGGATCGCGCAGCGCACGCTCGCGGTGCCCTCCTCGCTCACCTGCACCCGCACGCCCGTGCACGGGAACGGGGCGGGGCCGCCCGTGATGGTCACCGTGGCCTCGGTCGGCGCGTTGACGAGCCGGTACAGCTGCACGGGCTCCACGGTCGCCTGCAGGTGGTAACGGGCCGGGGTGAGCGTGTACGTCTCCGTGCCCACCGTGGTGGCCTGGCCCTTCACGATCGCGAGCTCCGACACGTCGCCGGCCTCGGGCGCCAGCACGTCGATGTCCTTGCGCGGGTCGTCCTGGCGCACGGTGAACAGCTTCTGCCCGGCCGCGACGCTCGCACCGTCGGCCACGTGCACCGCCGTGACCGTGCCGTTGAGCTCGCTGCGCACCGGATAGCTCTCGTCGCGCGCGACCGTGCCGTCCAGGCTGAGCGCGTTGACGACGGCCCCTCGCTCGACTGCGACGACCGGATCGGTGATGCCCGCCTCGGGGCTCACGATCGCCTCAGACCGGTCGGGGAAGAAGGCGATCTTCACGAGTGCGGCGGCGCAGGCGCCGAAGATGACCACGAGCAGCAGGGGCAGGACCCAGCGACGCCAGACGAGCACGGTAGCCTTTCCGGCCGCGCCGCCGTGACACCGCCGCCGTCAGAGTACCCAGGAACCGGCAGGGGCCACGGTGCCTCCGCCCGCGTGTCGGATCAGGCGCGCAGGGCCTCGTGGCGGATCACGAGCCAGCCCGCCGGCACCGAGAGCCGGTCGGCGTGCGGGGCGCACAGGTCGTGCGCCTGCGGGTCGTTCGCCGTTCCGAGCGGTCCGAGAGCGGCCATCTGGTCGCCGTAGTCGTAGGTGAGGGTGGCCACGGCCTCACGCGCGCAGCCGACCTTCGAGCAGAGTCGTCCGTCCATCCCCTTCACGCTACGACCCCCGTCGCGAGCGGAGCGGATGCCGCGCCGAGCGCGCGCGCAGCGCCTAGACTTTCGGCATGCCCCGTCGTCGCGCCCACGCCCCCACCGCCCGACGCGGCGCGAGGCACGGACGCCACGGACGACTCGGGCGCAGCGAGGTGGTCCGCCCGCCGCTCGCACCGCTCGACGGGCGGCTCGACCGGTTCGACCTCACGGTGGGCACTGCGGTGGAGTTCCTCCGCGGCACCTGGCCCGAGCTGCAGGAGGTGCGCTTCGAGATCGGGGCGCTGCCCGCGGCCGAGGGCGACGGGGAGGTGCCGCGCTGGCACCTGGACCGCGAGGGGCGGCGGATCGTGCTGTTCCGCATCCCGATCGAGCGGCTGCTCCCTCCGGGACACGACGACGCCGCGCACCGCCGCATGGCGATCGAGAGCGCGGTGTTCCGGGCCGCCGCCGAGTACGTCGGCCGCGAGCCCTGGGACCTCGGCCACGACCACTGACGGCGCGCCCCGACCCGGGGTCAGGGGTAGACCGTGATCGACTTCTCCACGCCGGGCGACGGCGGCACCGGCAGCACGCCGAGCGCACCGGCCGCGGTCAGGGTCACCGCGGCGTGCACGGGTCCGGTGGTGCGCAGCAGATAGGTCGTCCGCGCGGTCACGTCGATACCGCGGGTCTGCCCCGCCGGCACCGACACCTCCTGCGGCTGACCGCCGTCGATCGGCTCGACCGTGACGGTCGCGTCCTCGTCGCCGGTGTTGGCGAGCTGCAGCCGCGGGGCGGGACCGGCGGGCACGGCGACCGCGGCCTGGTCGTCGAGCTGGGCGGCCGGAGTCACCCACGCGAAGTCGGTGTCGCGTCCGAAGCCGTCCTGCTGGCGGACGGCGGCGACGACCGGGGCCTCCGCCTCGATCTCCACGGTGTAGCGTCCCGGCTCGAGCCCGCTGAGCGCGACCTGCGCGGGGACGTCGGGGTCGAGCGGGACGGAGAACTCGTCCGTCGTCGGCGAGGAGCCCTCGCTGTGCACCGTGACCTTCGCCATGGCGTCGGCGCCGGGTGCCAGCAACCGCAGCACGGTCATGTCGGCCTCGTCGCCGTCGGACGTGAACGTCTGCACCCCCGTGATGACCACGTTCTGCTGCGCGCCGGCCACGGCCTCCTGCAGGTCGATGCCGGCGGGGTCGAGCACGCGCACGAGCGACGACTGCAGGACCGCGCGCACCGGGGCCCCGACCGCACTCACCTTGACGACCGGCGCCTCGTTGCCGGCGGCGATCGAGGTCAGCGGAAGAGCGGTCTGCGTGCGGGCCGGGATGATGACGGTGCGGCCGCCGCGCGTCTCGCCGTACACGGTGAGGGTGACGGTGGATGGCACCTCGGCCGCGTTGGTGAGGATGACGATGTCCTCGGTGCCGGTGCCCACCGCACCGCCGACGAGCCAGGACTCCAGGCGCGGCACCGTGCACGGAGTGGCCGCGAAGCCCGCCAGGTCGTCCGCGGCGAGGGTGAACGACTCGGCGCCCGCGATGAGCGGAGCCGTGCGGCCCTCCACGGCACCGGTGAGCACGGCGATCTCGTCGCCGTCGGCGAGGTCGGGCGTCGCCACTCCCGACGAGGCCGGATCTCCCGACGTACCGCCGGTGGTGAGCGTGGGGGCTGCGGCCGCTGTCATGTCGAGCGGTGCGGACGAGTCGCGTCCGAGCGCCCGGAAGTCGCCGTTGCAGACCAGCACGCTGTCGCCGGGGAGCGGAGTGACCTGCTCCTGCGCGGGCTCGTGTGCGACGGTCGGCCAGGGCGCGTGCACGGCCGCGACGACCCCGATCACGCAGGCGGCGGCGACCGCCACTCCCGTCACGACGCGGGCGCTGGTCGCTGCCACCCGGAATGCGCGGTTGCCGCTCATCGGCGCTCCTCCTCGGGCTGCGGTGCGGGGGTGTCGTCGTCCGATTCCGCGGCGTCCGCGGGCTCGACCTTGGCCTCGGGAACCGGTTCGGCGATGGGCGCCAGGGCCTCGTCCGTCAGAGCCGGTTCGTCCTGCGGATCCTCGACCGCGCCGACGGGCGGGTCCTCCACGACCGCGGCCGGGAGATCCTCGGCGTGACGCGGCAGCACCATCGGCTCCTCCGGCGCCCGCCCGACGATGCGCGACTGCGCCCTGGCGGCACGCCGCGACGCCCTGGTCGGGATGGACAGCAGCAGCGCGGCCAGCACCACGAGCAGCTGCAGGGTGATCACGAGCCGCGCCGTGCCCTCCTGCGCCGCGGTGAGCGACGCCGGAGCCGCGGCCTCGCCCTCGAGCCGCCACAGCACTCCGCGCTCGGTGGTGCCCGCGTGGACGAGACCCGGGCGCTGGTCGATCGCGGCGATCGAGGCCGTGCGCAGCGCACGGGCCCGGTCGCCCTCGCCCGCGACCTGGGCGATCAGCACGTAGCTGATGCCCTCAGCGGCGAGTTCGGCCGGTGCATCGAAGTCGCGGGCGGAGATCAGGTCGACCGCGAGCGTGCCGGTGTCGGTGCCCTGGGGCTCGACGGCGGTCGAGAGCATGGTGGTCTGGGCCCCGAGGGTCTCGCTGGCTCCGCGGACCACCTCGACCGCGAGTCCGCCGTCGTTCTGCGGGGTGAGGATGAGCGTCGAGATCGCGCGGTCGCCCGCCGCCTGCGCGGCCACGTAGGCGGGCAGCGTCGACTCCGGCCCGTTGGTGAGCACGGATCGATCGGTGTGGAACGCGGTGAGGGCGGGCAGGGCACACACCAGGAGGGCGGCCGCCGTGACGGTGGTCGCCACGGTGCGCAGCCGTGGCAGCGGGAGCGCCGTGTCGAGCGTGACGGTCGCCGCGCCGAGCACTCCGATCCACGCGAGGCTCAGCCCCGTGCCCGGCCAGATCGGCACGGGGGTGCCCTGCGCGAACGAGACGCTGACGCCGACCGCGAGGAAGGCCGTCGCGACACCGGCGACGGCGACCACCAGCAGCGTGATGCCCGCGCGCCACCGCGGCGAGACGGCCGAGGCGAGGGCGAGCAGCGCGAGCGGTGCGCACAGGAGGGCCGCCCACGTGCCGAGACCGCCGGGCGCGACGGTCGCCCAGCCCGCGAGGTCGGTCGTCGGGAAGCCGAGGGCGATCGCGAGGCGGCCGACCGCGTCTGCTCCCGCCTGCGGTCCCGCCCACGTGAGTCCCGGGTCGGCGAGCAGTGCCAGGGGCGTGCCGTGCAGAAGCTGCCAGGAGATCAACGGCCCGAACAGCACGGCCGTGGGCAGCGGGAGCCACAGCAGACGACCGGCGCCGCGGAACTGCGCCGTGCCGATCACGATGCCCAGCGTCACGAGCCACAGCAGAGCGAGCGCGGGGGCGAGCGAGGGCGCACAGGCGAGCACAGCGGCCAGCAGCAGCGAGGCGCTGCCGGCGGCACCCCACGAGCGGTGCGCGACGACCGCGGAGTGGAACAGCCACGGCAGCAGGAGGTGGGCGAGCACCGCGGCGGGGCGGCCGTCGACGAGCGCGGTGAGGAACGTGGGTGCCAGCGCCCAGGCGATCCCGGCGAAGATCCGCAGTCCGGCGCGATCGGTCACACGGGTCGCGGCGAACCACCCGCCGAGCACCGCCAGGGGCAGCGCCAGGATCCACAGCAGCACGAGGGTGAACGAGGGGCCGGCCGGCCACAGCGAGCCGAGCACCGCGACCACGGCGGCGAAGGGATCGGCGGGGCCGACCACGTCGAGGCCCAGGCCGCGGGTGCCCCAG
>NZ_SSDO01000469.1:0-8856 GCF_004794395.1 Microbacterium sp. K41
CCGCGCGGTGTCACCGGCCGCACGACCGCCCCGCCGCCGCAACCCCAGCACGAGCCCGACCGCGACCGCCACGACGACGACGGCCGCGGCGAGGATCAGCATCCACACGTTCGCTAGTGCCATGCGCGCACCACCGTCCTGGCGGCCGCGGCCCCCGCCACGGGGTCGATCGCCGGACCCTGCCGGAAGATGCTCGGGTAGTAGTGCCGGCCCATCGCGTCGATCAGGGCCGGGTTCACGCCACGGGCGACCAGGTCGTCGAGCGCGAGCACGGGCGCCTCCAGGCCGCTGTACTCGTTCACGAACGCGCGCACCACGCGGCTGAGCTCGAGGTTGGCCTGCCGCGCCGACAGCCGGCGCCCGAGGTAGTCGTTCTCCACGGCCTGGATGCGGTCGAGGTACTCCGTGCGCAGCACCGACAGCACGTCGAGCGTCGAGGGCGTCGCGCCCGTGGCGGCCGGGGCCGGGGTGCGCGGGGGTCGCGTGAGCACGATCAGCAGCCACGCGCCGAGCACCAGCAGCGCCAGGATGCCGAGCGCGAGCAGCATCCAGCCCCAGCCGTACTGCGCCGGCGGGTAGAGCTCGTCAGAGCCGGGCATTCGACCTCCGGTTCAGCAGCCGCAGCAGCTGCGGCACGGCGTCGTCCTGTCCGTCGAGCGCGGCGTGGCTGATCTCCATGCGGGTGAGGAGGTCGGCGAGGCGGGCGGCGTCGGCATCGCGCTGCGCCGTGAGCTCCTGCACGATGCCGCGGTCGCCCTGCACGAAGTCGGGCACCTGCCACCGGCTGTCCACGTCGACGCGCAGCCGCCCGGTGCGGTGGTCGAGCACGGGGTCGGCGTCGCGCAGGGTGAGCCACAGCACGTCGTGCTGCACGCGCAGTCTCCGCAGCAGTCGCTCGGTCTCGGAGGTGACCGGGGCCTCGTCGGTGAGCACGACCACGATCATGCGGCGGGCGACGGTGCGGGTGACGAACGACAGCAGCGCGTCGCGGTCGCTCGGGGCCGCCGCGTCGTCCACCGCGCGATCGAGTGTGCGCAGGGCGTGCTCGAGGGCGCCCTCGCTGCGACCGGGAGCCAGGCGGCGCACCCTGGACGCATCGCCGTAGACCACGGTGAAGTCGTCGCCGTGGCGCAGCGTGAGCACGCCGAGGGCCCCGGTGGCCAGGATCGCGAGCTCCTTCTTCGAGCGCTCGTCGGCGGCCAGGGCGGCCATCGAGCGACCGGTGTCCACCACGAACATCACGGTGTGCATGCGCGTGGCCCGCGACCGCTTCACCAGCGGCGTGCCCAGCCGGGCGGTCGCGCGCCAGTCGATGTCGCGCACCTGATCGCCGTACTCGTACTTGCGCAGGTCCTCGAAGTCGAGGCTCCGTCCGTGCAGCAGCGACGCGTAGGCGCCGTCGAGCGCGTGCAGGGACTTGCGCGACGAGTGGATGAAGAGCTTGCTCTTCACCTGGGTGATCAGGCTGGCCATTGCGGTGCGTCAGGGCGTGGGGACCGAGGCGAAGATCTGGTCGATGATCTCCTCGCTGCGGATGCCCTCGGCGTCGGCCTCGAACGTCAGGAGCACGCGGTGGCGCAGCACGAGGTGCCGGAGGGCGCGGATGTCCTCCGGCAGCACGTGCGCGCGTCCGTTCAGGAGGGCGAGGGCCCGCGACGCCTGCAGGAACGCGATGCTCGCGCGGGGGCTGGCGCCGTACTTGATGTAGCGGGCGCGCTCCTCGCCGATGTACGGCGCCGGATTCCGGGTGACGTAGGCGAGCGACACGATGTAGTTGCGGATCGCGGGGTCGACGTAGATACGGCTCGCGACGTCTTGCAGCAGGTGCACGTCGTCGAGCGTGACGGCGCTCGACACGTGCCGGTCGGGGTCGAGCACGCCGGAGTCGATGCGGCTGAGGATCTCGAACTCGTCGGCGGGGCTCGGGTACTCGACGATCTCCTTCAGCAGGAACCGGTCCATCTGCGCCTCGGGCAGCTCGTAGGTGCCCTCCTGCTCGATGGGGTTCTGCGTCGCGATCACCAGGAACGGCTTCGGCAGCGGGTGGATCTCGCCGCCGATCGTGGTCTGGTGCTCCTGCATCGCCTCGAGCATCGCGCTCTGGGTCTTGGCGCTGGAGCGGTTGATCTCGTCGAGCAGCACGAAGTTGGCGTGCACGGGGCCGAGCACGGTGCGGAACGTGCCGGTCGCGGCGTCGTAGATCTGGTTGCCCGTGATGTCGCTGGGCAGCAGGTCGGGCGTGCACTGGATGCGCTTGAACTGCGCCTTCACGGTGTCAGCCAGGGTGCTCGCGGCGGTGGTCTTCGCGAGACCCGGCACGCTCTCCAGCAGGATGTGGCCGCCCGCGATGAGCGAGACGAGCAGGCTGGTGCGCAGGCGCTCCTGGCCGACCATCTTCGCCGAGTACGCGTCGGAGATGGTCTTCAGCACGCCGGTGGCGCGGGCCATCTCGGCCTCGGTGGGTGCGGGCTTCTCGCCGGGCGCGGGCGTCGGAGCCGGGGTGGCGGCGGGCGAGGTCGCGGCGGAGGGAGCGGGCGGGGGCGGGGGTGCGGAGATCGTCGGCGGAGTCTGCGCGTCGGGCTCGGTCATCGGTCGGTTCGTCTCCCTCGTTCACACGCGGGACCACGTCGTGCCCCTCCGCCGACCAGCGTAATCGCAACGACGGGACGCGCGCCCGCCGAACAGGGCGGCGTCGGCCTCGGCGAACCCGCGGATCAGCGGGCGCGGCGCCAGCGCAGGCGCGTGATGAGCACCCCGAGCAGGCACAGGGCGCCACCGACGAACATGAGCGGCGTCGGCACCTCGCCCAGGATCATCCACGACATCAGGATCGCGAGCGCCGGGACGACGTAGGTCGTGGCGGAGGTCTTGCCCGCGGTACTGCGCTGCAGCACGTACGCCCAGGTGGTGAACGCGATCGCCGTGGGGAACACGCCCAGGTACACCACCCACAGGGTCGCGTCGAGGGGCGCGGACTGCACGTCGGCCACGAGCGGACCGATCCACGGCAGCAGGGCGACCGTGCCCGCGGCCGCGCCGAGCCACGTGAGCGTGGTCGCGTCGGCACCCCCGCTCAGCAGATGCTTCTGCAGCAGCGTGCATCCGGCGTACATGACCGCGGCCAGCAGAGCGAGCAGGAGCCCGGTGATGTCCGGACCGGTGCTGCTCGTGGAGTTCATGCCGATCAGCACCACGCCGAGGAACGCGATGGGTGCGCCGATGATCAGCGGGCGAGGGAAGCCCTCCCGCAGGAACAGTCCGCTGAACACCACCACCATGAGCGGAGCCAGATTGACCACCATCGCCGCCGTCCCCGCGTCGAGCGTGCGCTCCGCACTGTTCAGGGCCAGGTTGTACACGCAGAACCAGCCGACGCCCCACAGCACGATGAGCAGCCACTGCCGCCGGTCGGGGAGGCGGATGCCGTGGCGGAGCGCGATCACCGTCAGCGCGAGCGTGCCGACGGCCATGCGCAACAGCGCAAGTGCACCGGGGTCGTAGTGCGGGCCCGCTCCGCGGATGCCGATGAACGCCGAGGCCCAGAGCACCACCGTGACCACGGCGGCGAGGAGGACGAGCACGCCCTGACGGCGGTCGGGCGCGCGCTGCTCGACCGTGGGTTCTCGCGTGGGGGTGTGTGGCACCGTCCGATCCTCCCACCGGCCTCCGACAGTGGGCGATCCTCGGGAGGGACAGCCGTCGTCGCTTTCCCGCCAGGCCGCCGGTGGGGCACTGCTAACGTCGAAGAGCAGCCACTGTCCGGGCAGGTCGAGCGTTCCGCTCCCCCCGGAGAAGGACTGTCCTCCTCACCCGGATACGGCTGCGCCCGATACATGACGACGAGTGTGAGGACCATACGTGACGAACAGTGAACGAGTAGCGATCATCGGTGCCGGCCCCTCGGGGATGGCACAGCTGCGGGCCTTCGAGTCCGCGGCCCGTGCGGGGGCGGACATCCCCGACCTGGTCTGCTTCGAGAAGCAGGCCGACTGGGGCGGCCAGTGGAACTACACCTGGCGCACCGGACTGGACGAGTTCGGCGAGCCCGTGCACTCCAGCATGTACCGCAACCTGTGGTCGAACGGCCCGAAGGAGGCGCTGGAGTTCGCCGACTACACCTTCGACGAGCACTTCGGCCGTCCGATCTCGTCGTATCCGCCGCGCCCCGTGCTGTGGGACTACATCGCCGGACGCCTCGCGAAGACGCGGGTGCGCGACCTGATCCGCTTCCAGACCGCCGTGCGCTGGGTGGAGTTCGACGAGGAGCGCGAGGTGTTCACGCTCACCAGCGAGCACCTGCCCACCGGAGCGACGACCACGGAGGAGTTCGACCGCGTGGTGGTGGCCAGCGGGCACTTCTCCTTCCCGAACGTGCCGCACGTCGACGGCATCGAGACCTTCCCCGGATCGATCTCGCACGCGCACGACTTCCGCGGTGCCGAAGCGCTGGCCGGCCGCGACGTGCTCGTGATCGGGTCGAGCTACTCCGCCGAGGACATCGGCAGCCAGGCGTTCAAGATGGGCGCCCGCTCCGTCACCGCCAGCTACCGCTCCGCGCCGATGGGGTACGACTGGCCGGAGGGCTTCGAGGAGCGTCCGGTCGTGCAACGGTTCGACGGCAGCGTGGCGCACTTCGCCGACGGCACCTCCACGCGCGTGGATGCGGTGATCCTCTGCACCGGCTACCTGCACCGGTACCCCTTCCTCCCGGGCGACCTCGCACTGTCGTCGCCCAACAACGTCTACCCGGACGGGCTCTACCGCGGTGTGCTGTGGCAGCAGAACCCGCGGCTGGCGTACCTGGGCGCGCAGGACCAGTGGTTCACGTTCAACATGTTCGACGCGCAGGCGTGGTTCGTCCGCGATGTGATCCTCGGTCGCATCGAGCTCCCCGACGAGGCGGAGCGGGCGGCCTCGATCGCGCAGTGGCGGGAGCGCTTCGACCGGATCGACTCGGCGGCGACCGAGATCCGCTTCCAGGCGGACTACATCCGTGACCTCCTGGAGTGCACCGACTATCCGGCGTTCGACCTCGACCGCGTCGTCGAGATCTTCCTGGCGTGGAAGCGCGACAAGAAGGCGGACATCATGGGGTACCGCGACCGCGTGTACGCCTCGGTCATGACGGGCACCCTCGCCGCCGTGCATCACACGCCCTGGCTGGAGGAGCTCGACGACTCGCTCGACCGCTACCTCGACGTGGACCCGGATGCCCGTGGCGCGGCGCTGCTCACCGGCGACGCGGCGGCGGACGACGACGACCGCGAGGCGCTGCTACCCGCCTGATCGGATCCGTCGGGGTGCTCTCGCGACGATCAGCCCCCTGGGCGGCGCGAGAGCACCTCGTCGGGTGCCGTCCTTGGCGGGGTAAAGGGCGGAGCCCGACGCCACCGTCCGCTGCACCCAACGGTTCGGTGGCGACACGGGTAGCGTGACACCGGGTCACGCGCTCCACAAGATCAGCGGCGGGCGATCACCCGGGTGATGTCCGCTTTCGTCGACGTCGGTGTTACACCGCAGACTGCTGGTGTTACACTTGACGCATGCCGACCAAGCACCCGCGGACCAACATCACGCACACGCCGCAGGTCGCCCGCGCCCTTGACGTGGCACGACGGCGGTGGCCGGAGGAGGAGCGCGACAGTGCCCTGATCCTCCTCCTTCTCGAGGAGGGCGCCCGCGCCGTCGAAGAGCACGCGGATGAGGGTGATGCCCGGCGGGCGCAGCGACTCCGTTCTCTCGCCGGACGGTACTCGGGTGTCTACGGCGACGATTACCTGGAGCGCGTCCGCGAAGGCTGGGACGAGTGATCGTCGTCGACGCGGGTGTGCTCATCGGTCTGCTCGACGACCGCGACGCGCACCACCGGGCGGCACTGGAGATGCTCGAGCGCACGCCGCCGCCGTACCTGGTGCATCCGCTCACGCTGGCCGAAGTGCTGGTCGGGCCGGCCAGGGTCGGTCGCGAGGCTCAGGCCTGGGACGACCTGAAAGAGATCGGCGTCGAGGTCGCGGCCCTCGGCCCTGACGAGCCGCTGGCTCTTGCACGGTTGCGCGCCGAGCACCGGTTGAAGATGCCGGACACGTGTGTGCTTGCCACGGCCGTGCACCACGGATGCCGTCTCGCGACGTTCGACCGTCAGCTGGCCGCGGCCGCCGCGCGCAGCGGACACGCGCTCGACTGACCGCGCCGTCACTGCGCGCGGACGACACCGCGTCGGCGGCCGACCCACACGACCAGTGCGGCGGTGGCGAGGATGATCGCGGCGATCAGCAGCACGTACAGCGCCACGGTCCCGTAGCCGCCCGGCTGGTGCGGGTTGAGGAACGGGTAGGGGTACCACCAGTGCTCGCCCGTCCCCGGGGAGACCACGAGGTTCGCGCGCACCAGGGTGTACACGACGCAGACGATCGGGAAGACCGCCGCGACCGCGACAGCGCTCCACGGCAGTGCGCGTCGACGCGGGGCGACCAGCACGTCGAGCAGCATCAGCAGGGGGATCACCACGTGCAGCACCTCGTTCGACCACGCGACCGTGGCACCCTGCGGCAGGGCGATGCCGCGCAGGAGGGTGTTGTAGACGACGCCGGTCACGATCATGTAGCTGCTCGCGCACATCAGCAGGACCGCGAGCCAGCGCGGCTCGGGGTCGGTCGTGTCGCGGTGGCGCAGCGCCCACACGGCCCCGGCGGCGAGCGCGACCGCCGCGAGCACGTTCGACTCGATCGTGAAGAAGCTGAAGAAGTTCGCGATCACGGTGGGGAGGTGGCCGCCCCACGCGGTGTCGGCGTCGCGCGCGATCTCCAGCGTGCGCAGGAGCTGGGCGACGATGGCCGCCACGGCGAGAGCCGATGCTGCGAGCCGCGCGTAGGGCCACCACCGTGTCATACCGACCTCCGTCGCACACTGTAGCGGCACGGTCGTCGTGACGGCCCGTGCGGGATCGGAAACGGGCGGTCGAGGGCCAGCGGAGGTGCCTTCCCGATCCCGCACGCTCCGGAGGCCGGGGGCCGGAGGGGTGTCGGAGGCCGCCCGATAGGATGGGGACGCCCGAAGAGGGCCAGCTCATCGGCCGGTGCAAACCCGGCGAAAGCAGGGGAGAACCCATGCCAGGAATCGTGATCGTCGGCGTGCAGTGGGGCGACGAAGGAAAGGGCAAGGCCACCGATCTTCTCGGTGAGCGCACCGACTGGGTGGTGAAGTTCAACGGCGGCAACAACGCCGGGCACACCGTGGTCGTCGGCGACGAGAAGTACGCGCTGCACCTGCTGCCCTCCGGCATCCTGTCGCCCGGGGTCACCCCGGTCATCGGCAACGGCGTGGTCATCGACCTGGAGGTGCTGTTCTCGGAGCTCGAGGCCCTGTCGGCCCGCGGCATCGACGTGTCGCGCCTCAAGGTCAGCGCGAACGCGCACATCATCACGCAGTATCACCGCACGCTCGACAAGGTCACCGAGCGCTTCCTCGGCAAGCGCAACATCGGCACGACGGGCCGCGGCATCGGTCCCGCGTACGCCGACAAGATCAACCGCGTCGGCATCCGGGTGCAGGACCTGTTCGACGAGAACATCCTGCGCCAGAAGGTGGAGGGTGCGCTCGACCAGAAGAACCACCTGCTGGTGAAGGTCTTCAACCGTCGCGCCGTCACGTGCGACGAGATCGTCGACGACCTGCTGTCGTACGCCGAGCGGCTGCGCCCGATGGTCGCCGACACCGGCTACCTCATCGACCAGGCCCTGAACCGCGGCGAGGTCGTGGTGTTCGAGGGCGGCCAGGCCACCATGCTCGACATCGACCACGGCACCTACCCGTTCGTCACGTCGTCGTCGGCCACGGCCGGTGGGGCCTCGACGGGTTCCGGTGTCGGTCCCGGTGCGCTCGACCGCATCGTCGGCATCGTCAAGGCGTACACGACGCGCGTGGGCTCCGGCCCGTTCCCGACCGAGCTGTTCGACGAGCAGGGCGAGTGGCTGCGCAAGCAGGGCTTCGAGTTCGGCACCACGACCGGGCGACCGCGCCGCGTCGGCTGGTACGACGCGCCGATCACCCGCTACGCCACGCGCATCAACGGCATCACCGACCTCGTGCTGACCAAGCTCGACATCCTCACCGGGCTCGAGCAGATCCCGGTGTGCGTCGCCTACGACGTCGACGGGGAGCGCTTCGACGAGGTTCCGGTGAACCAGACCGACTTCCACCACGCGAAGCCGATCCTGGAGCACTTCCCCGGCTGGAGCGAGGACATCTCGACCGCGCGCACCTTCGAGGACCTGCCGCAGACGGCGCAGGACTACGTCCTGGCGCTGGAGCAGATGAGCAACACGCGCATCTCGGTGATCGGTGTGGGCCCCGAGCGCGACCAGGTGATCGTGCGCCACGACCTGCTCGACTGATCGAGGGGAGGCGACCGTGACGCGCTTCTGGCTCGGCGGCTACGGCCCCGCGATGGACGGCTCCGCCGAGGGCATCGGCGTGCTCGCGGGCGACGAGGGTCGTGAGGCGAGCACTCTCGCGTATCGCGGGGCGGTGACGGCGACCCCGTCGCCGTCGTGGCTCGCGCAGCACCCGGGTATCGACGTGGTGTACGCGGCGCTGGAGGGTGATGCGGCCGTGCAGGCCTTCGCGCGCACGGGAGACACGGCCCTCGCGCCCCTGGGCGATCCGGTGGCGACGGGCGACGGCGTGTGCCACGTCGCGGTGTCTCCGAACGGGCAGACCCTCATCGCGAGCTGCTACGGCGACGGACGCGTGGTGCGGTTCGGCATCGCGGCGGACGGACGGCTCGTGCCGGCGAAGGAGGATGCGGCGGCGGCACTGCGCGCGGCGCTGTTCGGCGAGGGCGACCCCGACGCCGCC
>NZ_SSDO01000470.1:0-7728 GCF_004794395.1 Microbacterium sp. K41
CGACCAGCAGCACCGCGAGCAGGACGAGCACCCCGACCCCCGTCAGGAGGGCCTTCGGCCCGCGGCCCTCCGCCTCGACGGAGACGGCGGTCGCGCGACGCTCCGGCGCCGCGGGATCCGTCGTGTCGTCGAGGCGGAGGGTCTCGGTCACTTCGAGAGCACCTCGACGAAGCCGTCGACGATCTGCGCGGTCGAGCGGGGGCCGCCGAACGTCCAGATGCCCGCGGGGAACGCGGTCAGGCGGCCGTCGGCCACGGCGGGCAGCGAGGTCCAGGCCGGGTTGTCGGCGAGGGCGTCCATGATGTTCTCCGAGTCGGGGTCTTCCGTACCGGTGTAGAACAGGTTGGCGTCGCCGACCGTGGTCATGCCCTCCACGTCGGTCTGCCCCAGGCCGTACACCGGGTCGACCGTCCCGGTCCAGGCGTTCACGAGTCCGAGCTGCTCGCCGACCTCTCCGACGAGCGACCCCTGGCCGAACGGCCGCAGGGCGACGTTGCCGCCGTCGACCCAGCCGTCGAAGAACACGAAGTCGCGTGTCGCGAGCTCGCGGTCCGCCAGCTCGGCCTTCGCGTCGTCGAGGTGCTGCTGGAACTCGGCCGCCACGTCGTCGGCGCGCTCCTCCCGGCCCGTGACCTGCGCGATCAGGTCGAGCGTGTTCAGCATCTTCGCGATGGGGTCCTTCGCATCGGCGCCCACCGTCGCGAGCACCGGCACGTCGTACTCCTCGAGCTGGGCCACGATCGGGTCGTCCGTCCCGCGCACCTCGACGATCACCAGGTCGGGGTCGGTGCCGAACAGGGTCTCCAGGTTCGGCTCCTGCCGCGTGCCCACGTCGACCACATCCTCTGGCAGCTCCTCCGCCGACACCCACGTGGAGTAGCCCTCGGCGTCGGCGACGGCGACCGGGGCCACGCACAGCGTCAGCGCGTCCTCGATCTGCTGCCACTCCAGCACCGCGATGCGCTCGGCCGGCCGGTCGAGCTCGACCGTGCGGCCCAGGTCGTCCGTCACCGAGACGGCACCGGTCGAGGTCGCGGTCGCGTCGTCCGCGCAGCCCTCGCTGGTCGAGACGGGCGCTGCGGCGTCCGAGGCGGACGGCGTCTGCGTGGTGCCGCACCCGGCGAGCGCGAGGGTCAGCGCACCACCGAGGGCGAGCACGGCCAGGGGGGTCTTCTTCATCGGGTGTTCCTCCAGGGGTGGGGGTGGATCAGAGTGCGGTGCCGGCGCGATGCCGGGCGTGATGGCGGCCGCGCGGTCGCACGCGCACCAGCCCGGTCTCGTCGTCGACGACGGTGTCGATGCGCAGCCCGTAGACCTCCGACAGGTTCTCGCCCGTGAGCACCTCGACGGGGGTCCCGGCGGCGTGCACGCGCCCGCGATGCAGCAGCACCACGTCGTCGGCCACCGAGGCCGCGTGGTCGAGGTCGTGCAGCACCACGCCGAGGGCGGTGCCGTGGTCGTCGGCGAGCTCGCGCACCAGGTCGAGCGTCTCCACCTGGTAGCGCAGGTCGAGGTGGTTGGTCGGCTCGTCGAGCAGCAGCACCCCGGTGTCCTGGGCCAGCGCGGTCGCCAGCCACACGCGCTGCAGCTCTCCGCCCGACAACTGGTCGACCGGGCGGGCGGCCATGTCGGACAGCCCGGTGAGCGCGAGCGCGCGGGCCACGGCTGCCCGGTCGGCCTCGGTGATGCCGGCGAAGCGACCGCGGTGGGGGTGCCGCCCGTACGCGACCACGTCGGACACCTCGATGCCGGACGGGTGGGGACGCGACTGCGACAGCATCGCCACGGTCTTCGCGAACTCCTTCGCCGACAGGGCGGCCGCATCCCGCGGCTCGTCCCCGCCGACGCGCACCGTGCCGCCGTCGATGCGGTGCAGGCGGGCGAGGGCGCGCAGCACGGTCGACTTGCCGCTGCCGTTCGGGCCGATCAGCGCCGTCACCCGCCCGGGGGCGAGGCGCAGCGACACGTCGTGCACCACGCGGGAGCGGCCGTAGCCGAGCACCAGGGAGTCGCCCTGCAGGGCGGGCCGCCCGTCGGTCGCGGTCACGTCAGCCCCGCATCGCCACGCCACGGCGCCAGTAGCCCATGAACGCGACCTGGCGGCGGTCGATGCCGAGGTCCTTCACCAGGTGCCGGCGCAGGGTCGTGACCACGCCGCTCTCCCCCGCGATCCAGAAGTAGCGCTCCACCGGGGTCGCGGTCGCGGGGTCGATGTCCTCGCCGAGACCCGAGTACTCCGGCGTCTCCCACAGCAGGTCTTCCGTCTCGACGTCCTTCACCCGGATCTCGTCGGTCGCGTCGGCGTCTCCGAGGTAGCCGAGCACCGCGGGGATGAGCCGGAGGCCGTGCGGCTCGCCCACGTCGCGGGGCAGCCAGTGCACCTCCACCCCGGCGGGCGGGTCGATGCGCAGCACGTCGGCCGGCGACGGCACCTCGATGAACGCGACGCCGCGGAGGTCGCGCGGCGCGTCTTCCAGGATGCGGGCGATCGCGGGGGCGGCCGTCTCGTCGCCCGCCAGCACCACGGAGTCGGCGCGACCGGGGCGGTACTCGGCACCGCCGTGCGGAACGACCCCGCGCCGCGGACCGACGAGCCACAGCTCCTGCCCCACGGCGGCCGCGCTCGCCCACCGCGATGCGGGCCCGGTGAGCCCCGGCTCCAGGTGCAGCACGAAGTCCACGTCCACCTCGGTCGTGTCGTCGGCGGCCACCCGCAGCTCGCGCACCGAGTACGTGCGCATCGCGCCGCGCTCGGCCTCGGGCACCGCGAGGTAGGAGCCCCACCAGTCGTCCGTGGAGCGGTCGATCTCGGGCAGCACCCCGGACGCGGGCGGGAACACGAGCTTGATGCGACTGTCGAACACCGCGCCGGGGGTGCCCAGTTCACGCAGGTCGTCCCCGCCGAGGGTCACCCGCACGAACGAGGGCGACACGCGTTCCACGGCGCGCACCTCGGCGCGGGTGAGAAGGTAGGTCGGGCGTTCGGTCGTGGTCGTCTCAGCGGACATGATGCCTTCCGATGGGGGTGACCATCGGCTTCCCGGAGACCGGGTCGACGGTGATCTGGTTGGGCAGCCCGAAGACCTCTTCCACGAGCTCGGCGGTCACCACGTCCTGCGGCGACCCCGTGGCGTGCACGCGGCCGTCCTTCATGGCGACGAGCTCGTCGGCGTAGCGGGCGGCGAGGTTGAGGTCGTGCAGCACCATCACGATCGTGGTGCCACGGGCGACGCTCAGGTCGGTGAGCAGGTCGAGCACCTCGACCTGGTGGGCGACGTCGAGGAACGTGGTCGGCTCGTCGAGCAGCAGGATGTCGGTCTCCTGCGCGAGGGCCATCGCGATCCACACGCGCTGACGCTGTCCGCCGGAGAGCTCGTCGACGCTGCGGTCGGCGAGGTCGCTGATGCCCGTGGCGTCGAGCGCATCGGCGACGACCTCGTAGTCGTGCGCGCTCCAGCGCGACAGCGCCCGCTGGTGCGGGTGGCGTCCGCGCCCGACGAGGTCGGCCACCGCGATGCCCTCCGGGGCCACGGGCGACTGCGGGAGGAGCCCGAGGATGCGCGCGACCTCCCTGGTCGGGCGGGTGTGCACGGACGTGCCGTCGAGCACCACCTGGCCGGCCACGGGCGACAGCAGCCGGGCGAGGGCGCGCAGCAGGGTGGACTTGCCGCAGCCGTTCGCGCCGACGATGGTCGTGATCTTGCCCGGGGCGATCTGCAGGTCGAGCCCCTCGACCACGGTGCGGTCGCCGTAGGAGAGCGTCACGCCCTCGGCGGACAGGGTGTGGGCGGCGGTCACAGGGAGCCTCCGGTGCGGTTGGTGCGGATGAGGAGGTAGATCAGGTACGGCGCGCCCACGACCCCGGTGACGACGCCGACGGGGTAGCGCGTGCCGAGCGCGAACTGGCCGATGAGATCGCCCGCGAGCACCAGCACCGCGCCGACGAGACCGCTGGGCAGCAGGAGGGTCGCGCCGGGTCCGGTGAGCCGGGCGGCGATCGGTCCCGCCATGAAGGCGACGAACGCGATGGGGCCGGTGGCGGCGGTCGCGACGGCGAGCAGCGCGACGGCACCGAGGATGAACACCACGCGGGTGACGCCGACGCGCACGCCGAGGCCGGCCGCGGAGTCGTCGCCCAGCTGGAGCGCGCCCAGGGCCCGCCCCTGCGTCAGCAGCAGCGGCACCAGCACGACCGCGGCGATCGCCATCGGCAGCACCCGCTCCCACGAGGCGTTGTTGAGGCTGCCGGTGATCCACTGCATGGCGGTCTGGATGTCCCAGTTCGCGGCGCGGGAGAGCAGGTAGGCGATGACGCTCTGCAGCATCGCCGCGACCCCGATCCCGATCAGGATCAGTCGGGCGCCGGCGAAGCCGCCCTTGATCGCGAGCAGGTAGATCGCGAGCGCGGTGACGAGGGCGCCGGCGAGTGCGAGCAGCGACACCATCGGGCCGTTGAGTGAGAGCACGACGATCCCGAAGACCGCGGCCGCCCCGGCGCCGTGCGAGATCCCGATGATGTCGGGGGAGGCGAGCGGGTTGCGCAGCATGGTCTGGAAGGTGACGCCGGCCATGCCGAACGCGAGCCCCGCGAGGATGGCGAGGATCGCCCGCGGCAGCCGCAGGTCGCCCACGGTGAACGACGCCCCCGGCACGGTCTCGCCCAGGATCACGCGGATCACCTCGTCGAGCGGATAGAACGTGTTGCCCACCATGAGCGCGACCGTGAACAGGGCGAGCACGACCACGGCCAGCGCGACCGTGACGAGCGCGTGCCGGCGGTGACGGGCCCGGCGTCCGGCGATGACCCTGGCCGTGCGGGCGGCCGCGGACTCCTCCGCGCGGACGAGCGTGTGCTCCGTGGCGCTCACAGCTCCCTCACCCTCTGTCGGCGGACGATCCAGATGAAGAACGGCGCCCCGATGATCGCGGTGATGATGCCGACCTGGATCTCGTCCGACGACGGCGAGATCACCCGGCCGACGATGTCGCTCGCGGTCAGCAGGGCCGCTCCCGCGAAGGCCGAGAAGGGCAGCAGCCAGCGGTGGTCGGTGCCCACGAGCAGGCGGCACAGGTGCGGCACGATGAGCCCGACGAAGCCGATGGGCCCGGCGACCGCGGTCGCGGCTCCGGCCAGGATCACCGAGCCGAGCGCCGAGACCGCGCGCGTGCGCGCCACGTGCTCGCCGAGCCCCGTGGCCATGTCGTCGCCGAGTGCGAGAGAGTTCATGCCGCGGGCGGTCAGGAAGCACAGCAGCGCGCCGACCGCGAGCACGGGGGCGGTGATCGCGATGCGCGGCCACTCGGCTCCCCCGACCCCGCCGATCTGCCACGACTGGAAGGTCTGCAGCAGATCGACGCGCGGCAGCATGACCGCGCTGATGAGCGAGGCGAACGCGGCCGAGGTCGCCGCGCCCGCCAGGGCGAGCTTGAGCGGGGTGGCGCCGCCGCGGCCGAGCGACCCGACGGCGTAGACGAACACCGCGGCGGCCGCGGCGCCGGCGATCGCGAACGCCATCTGGCCGTACGGGTTGCTCAGCCCGAAGAACGCGATGCCGAGCACGACCGCGAACGACGCCCCGTTCGAGATGCCGAGGATGCCGGGCTCGGCGATGGGGTTGCGGGTCACGGCCTGCATGGTCGCCCCGGCGAGGGCGAGCGCGGCGCCCACGAGCAGCGCGAGCACCGTGCGCGGGAGGCGCTTGATCACCGCGGCCTGCCCGATCGTGTCCGACTGTCCGCCCAGGGCGGCGAGGATGTCGTCGAGGGAGACCGCGCGTGCCCCGAACGACACCGAGAGCACCGCCAGCACCAGCAGCACCACGACCCCGGCGCACAGCCAGAGGGTGCGCGCCAGCACCGGGCGCCGCAGGGCGGCGGCGTCCGGTGCGAGCACGGGTGCGGAGATCACGGTGACTCTCGGCGGTGGTGCGACGCGGTTACGGCGCGAGCGGTGCGGCCAGGATCGCCAGGTAGTCGTCGAGGCCCCACGGGATGGACAGCGGCGACGGGTTCGCCGAGGCGGCGATGGGCGTGGCATTGGGCAGGATCGCGACGCGGCCCTCGGCGATCGCGGGGATCTTCGACAGCAGCGGGTCGGCCTGCAGGGTGGCGAGGGTCGTGTCGTCGCCGTAGGTGACCAGCACGTCGACGTCGTCGAACTTCTGCGCCTCCTCGGCGCTCACCTCGAGGTTGAACTTGTCGCTGCCCACGCTCTCCTCCACGATCGCGGGGAACGGCAGGCCGAGGGAGTGGAGGTACCCGGGGCGCGTGTCCGCGGCCGTGTAGTAGCCGATGGTGCTGAGGTCGCTCGGGTCGAAGTACGCGAACAGCACCTTCTTGTCCTTCAGCACGCTGTGGGCCTCGAGCGCGGTGTCGGCGTCGGCGTGCAGCTCATCGATCAGTGCCTCACCCTCGTCCTTCAGCCCGAGCGCGGTGGCGTTCATCTCGATCATGTCGTCGACCGACGTGCCCCACTGCACCTCGGGGTAGGCCACGACCGGCGCGATCTTGGAGAGCGTGTCGTACTCCTCCTGCGTCAGGCCGGAGTAGGCCGCGAGGATCACGTCGGGCTCGGTGTCGGCCACGGCCTCGTAGTCGATGCCGTCGGTCTCGTCGAACAGAGCCGGGGTGTCGCCGCCGAGCTCGTCGAGCTTCTCCTCGACCCAGGGGAGGATGCCGTTGTCGTCGTCATCTCCCCAGGTGGCCTTGCTCATGCCGACCGGGACGATGCCGAGCGCGAGCGGGACCTCGTGGTTGGCCCAGGCGACCGTGGCCACGCGCTCGGGCTTCTCGGTGATCGTGGTCTCGCCGAAGGCGTGCTCGATCGTGACGGGGAACGCGTCGTCGGAGGCGGGGTTGCCGCCCGAGGAGGAGGTCGACTCGGGGGCCGAGGACGAGCAGGCGGCGAGCGACACGGCGAGCGCGGCGGCCGCGCCGATGGCGAGCAGGCGAGAGATGCGCACAGGCGTTCCCTTCGGGATGGGAGGAGGGGTGGCGGCACGAGAACGCGCCCGGCCTTTGGTAAGCCTCGCCTAATCTAACCCGAAGTTAGGTCATCCTCAATTCGATGACACCGCACGGAGGTCCGGAGGGATGCGAAAAGCCGGTCGGATCCGATGGATCCGACCGGCTTCAGGAAGTCAGCGCACGCTCAGAGAGCGCGGATGTTCGCCGCCTGCATGCCCTTGGGGCCACGCTCAGCGTCGAATTCGACCTTCTGGTTCTCGCGGAGCTCCTTGAAACCGGAGCCGGCGATAGCCGAGTAGTGGGCGAAGAGGTCTTCCGTGCCGTCATCAGGAGCGATGAAGCCGAAGCCCTTCTCCGCGTTGAACCATTTCACAGTGCCAGTGGCCATGTGTTTTCTACTTTCTGTTAAGCCGGCCGCTGACGCGGCCTGCACCGCACCGGAAGATCCGACACGCGTGCTCGGTCACGCTACCACGGCGGACCTGCCCGACGTCGGGTCGAGGGCCTGCCGCGTGAGCGCCGCCTCCGTGCGCGTGCTGACCCCGAGCTTGCGCAGCACCGCCGACACGTGCACGCTCACCGTCTTCACGCTGATGAACAGGCGCTCCCCGATCTGACGGTTGCTGAGCCCCTCCGCGATGAGGTCGAGCACCTGCTGCTCCCTGGCGGTCAGCAGTTCCGCGTCGGCGGGCGCTGCTCCGGCACGCAGGCCCGCGGCGTCGGCGAATCGTGCGATGGCGGCCCGCAGCGGGGCATGGTCCC